>JARYMO010000097.1 GCA_029907055.1 Syntrophomonadaceae bacterium
GGCTGCAGGGGGCCCGGGAGGGCAAGCTGGTGCTGGTCACCGCCATCAACCCCACCCCGGCCGGCGAGGGCAAGACCACGGTGACCATCGGGCTGGGGCAGGCGCTCAGCCGCGCCGGCCATCGCACCTGCATCGCCCTGCGCGAGCCTTCCCTGGGCCCCTGTTTCGGGGTCAAGGGCGGTGCCACCGGGGGAGGGCACTCCCAGGTGCTGCCCATGGAGGACATCAACCTGCACTTCACCGGCGACATTCACGCCGTGGGAAGTGCCCACAACCTGGCCGCTGACCTGCTGGACAACAGCCTCTACTTCGACAACCCACTGGGCATCGACATCCACCGCATCGTCTGGCCCCGGGTCATCGACCTCAACGACCGCTTCCTGCGCCACATCGTGGTGGGACTGGGCGGGAGGGCGCACGGGGTGCCCCGCGAGAGCGGGTTCGACATTACCGTGGCCTCCGAGGTCATGGCCTGCCTGTGCCTGGCCGCCGACCTGGACGACCTGCGGGCCCGCCTGCAACGCATCATCGTGGCCTACAGCCGCAGCGGGGAGCCGGTCACCCTGGAGGACATCCGGGCGGTGGGGTCGATGGTGGTCTTGCTCAAGGACGCCATCAAGCCCAACCTGGTACAGACCCTGGAACACACCCCGGCCTTCATCCACGGCGGGCCCTTCGCCAACATCGCGCACGGGTGCTCGAGCCTCATCGCCACCCGCCTGGGCCTGAAGCTGGCAGACTACCTGGTCACCGAGGCCGGCTTCGGCGCCGACCTGGGGGCGGAGAAGTTCATGAACCTCAAGAGCCGGTTGCTGGGGCGCGGCCCCGACGCGGTGGTGGTGGTGGCCTCGGTGCGGGCCCTGAAGATGCACGGGGGTCAGCCGCGGAACAGCCTGGGGCAGGCGGACATCGCGGCGCTGGGCAGGGGGCTGGCCAACCTGGAGAAACACCTGGAGAACATCGCCGCCTTCGGGGTGCCGGTGGTGGTGGCGCTCAACCGCTTCCCCACCGACACCACTGCGGAGCTGGAACTGGTGCAGGCGCGCTGCGCCGAACTGGGGGTGCGCTGCGCCCTGGCCACGGTATGGGCCGATGGTGGGGCCGGCGGGGCCGAGCTGGCGGAGGCAGTGGTGGCCGCCTGCCACAGCCCCTCCAGCTTCCGCCACCTGTACGAACTGGACCAGCCGGTGGAAGCCAAGATCGAAGCCATTGCCACCCGCATCTACGGGGCGGAGGGGGTGGACTACACCCCGGCAGCCAGGAAGGCCCTGCAGGACATCGACCGCCTGGGCTACTCGGGGCTGCCGGTCTGCGTGGCCAAGACCCAGTACTCGCTCTCCGACGACCCCACGCTGCTGGGGAGGCCGCGCGGCTTCCGGGTGACGGTGCGCGACGTGCGGTTGTCAGCCGGGGCAGGCTTCATCGTCCCCCTGATGGGCAACATCCTGACCATGCCCGGCCTTTCCCGCCACCCGGCGGCCTTTGCCATCGACATGGACGCGTCCGGTCGCATCGTGGGCCTGTTCTAGGGAGGCCGGCAGGCAGTGCCGCCGGCGAAGGAGGGAAGGGGAGCGGTGAAGGGACACCACCCGGTGCGCATCGACAGCCTGGCCCAGGCCCAGGCCTTGCTGCGCGAGATCGGGGCCGACGACTTCGGGGTCAAGTGGATGGCCCCCAAGGCCGTGTTCAGGGCGGTCAAGCTCAAGGACATCCCCTGCCGCGCCGCCAACATCATCAAGCAGGAGATGCTCTCCAAGGGTGGGGAGGCGGCGGTGCGGCGCGACGCGGTGTCCGGTCAGGGCAGCACCGACGTGCTGCTGCTGGGGACGCTGCGCCAGTACCGCGAGCTGGTGGGCAAGCTGGCGCTGCAGCCCTTCGGCCTCAAGGCCCTGGCCGAAGACCTCTCCCGCCTGCTGGAGGGCCTGGAGCCGGCCGGCGGCCGGATGATGCCCCTGCCCGGCGGTCGTCAGCTGGAAGTGGGCGGCCGCACGCTGGTGATGGGGGTGCTGAACGTGACCCCCGACTCCTTCTCCGACGGCGGGCGCTACCTGCAGCTGGACGCGGCCCGGGCGCGGGCGGCGGCCATGGTGGAGGAAGGGGCGGACCTGGTCGACGTGGGCGGCATGTCCACCCGGCCCGGGCACCAGGTGGTGCCGGCGGAAGAGGAACTGCGGCGGGTGCTGCCAGTGGTGGAGCGGCTGGCTGCCGAGTTGCCAGTGCCGGTGTCGGTGGACACCAACAAGGGGGAGGTGGCGGCGGCCTGCCTGCAGGCGGGAGCGCACCTCATCAACGACGTCAGCGGAACCGACCCTGACCCCGCCCTGCTGCAGGCCACCGCGGCGGCCGGGGCCGGGCTCATCATCATGCACAGCCGCCGGGTGGTCGATGCGGAGCAGCTGGTGGACCAGGTGGTGGGGGACCTGGCGGAGGCGGTGGCGCGGGCAGAGGCGGCGGGCGTGGATGGCGCGCGGCTGATGGTCGACCCCGGCATCGGCTTTGGCAAGACCGCCGAGCAGAACCTGGAGGTGGTGCGCCGCCTGTACGACCTGCAGGGACTGGGGCGGCCGGTGGTGCTGGGCACCTCGCGCAAGTCGTTCATCGGCCACGTGCTCGACCTGCCGGTGGAGGAACGGCTGGAAGGCAGCCTGGCCACCGTGGCGGCCGGCATCATGCAGGGGGTGCAGGTGGTGAGGGTGCACGACGTGCGTGCTACCCGCCGCCTGGCTGACATGCTGGACCGGCTGCGCGACGGGGGGTGAGCGGGGTGGGCGACACCCTGCTGCTGGTGGGAATGACCTTTCGCGGACGGCACGGCGTCCTTCCCCGCGAGCGCGAGCAGGGCCAGCCCTTCGTGGTGGACTGCCGCCTGCACCTGGACCTGGCGGAAGCAGGGGCCCGGGACGACCTGGCGTGCAGTGTCGACTACGCCGAGGTGTACCGGGCGGTGCGCGAGGTGGTGGAGGGACCGCCCCTGCAGCTGGTGGAGGCGGTGGCGGAGGCTATTGCCCGGCGCATCCTGCAGGACCACTCCCGCGTGGAGGGGGTGGAGGTGACCGTGAAGAAGCCCCGGGCCCCTCTGGGCGGGCGCTTCGAGTACGTGGGAGCCAGCGTCGCCCGATGGCGGGGGCCGCGGTGAGCACGCGGGCCTACCTGGGGCTGGGCTCCAACCTGGGCGACCGCTGCCGCAACCTGGCGCGGGCGCTTGAGCTGCTGGAGCGGCGCGGTGCCGGGCGGGTAGCAGCTGCCTCCTCGCGCTACCTGACCTCCCCCTGGGGCCGGACCGACCAGCCCCCTTTCCTGAACCAGGTGGTGGCCCTGGACACCGAGCTCGGCGCCGAGGAGCTGCTGCGGCTGGTGCAGCAGGTGGAGGAGGAGATGGGGCGCGAGCGGCGGGAGCCTTGGGGGCCCCGCGTCATCGACATTGACCTGTTGCTGTACGGACAGGCGCGCATCGCCAGCCCGGGGCTGACCGTGCCCCACCCCTGGCTGACGCAGCGCGCCTTCGTGCTCATTCCCCTGCTGGAGCTCTGGCCCCAGGCCAGCCTGCCGGACGGGCGTCCGCTGGCGGCTGCCCTGCGCAGGCTGGAGGAGCGGGGGGAAATCGGTTGTGTGCAAAAACTGAGCTGTGCTAAAATAAACGCACATGAAATGGGCGGAAAAACGGAATAGGCTTTCTCCCGCCGCTATCCTGAGAGTGGAGCTGCTTGTATCCCCCCCGGGGAGCAAGACGGAACACCGCCCGGGCCAGGCGCCAGGACCGTGGCGCGGGCCGGGATGGGTAAGGAGGTCGGACCGGTGACCGGGAAGGTCGGCATAATCGGGGCGGGAGTGGTAGGAACTGCCGTGGGCGTGATTCTTCACCGCCAGGGATGGGAGATTACGGGCGTGTACGACGTGCGGCCTGAATCTACTGCGCACCTGGCAGCGAAGGTGGGTGCGCGCCGCGCCGGCTCACCCACGGAAGTTGCTCGCTCTGCGGACGTCGTCTTCGTTACCACCTCGGACTCGGCCATACAAGAGGTGGTATCTGTCGTTGGGAGGGAAGGAGGGTTTCGACCGGGGCAGGTGGTCGTGCACATGAGCGGGGCGCTCAGCTCGGCTGTGTTGGGAGCGGCCCGCGATGCCGGCGCGATCGTCCTGTCGGTGCACCCCTTGCAGTCATTTGCCAGCGTGGAGCGGGCGGTGAGCAACCTGCCCGGCTCGGTATTCAGCATCGAGGGAGACGAGCGCGGGTACGAGGACGCCCGCCGCATCGTGGAGGCCCTGGGAGGGGAGTACTTCTTCATCTCCGCCGCGGCCAAGCCCCTCTACCACGCGGCGGCCTGCGTGGTGTCCAACTACCTGGTCACGGTCATCGACCTGGGGCTGGGCCTGATGGAAGCCGCCGGCATACCCCGCCGGCAGGCGCTCAAGGCCGTGTTGCCGCTGGTCCAGGGCACGGTGGCCAACATCGCCGCCGTGGGCATCCCTGCTGCCCTGACCGGCCCCATCGCGCGTGGAGACGCGGCCACCGTGCAGACCCACCTGGCCGCCATGCAGGACCTGTACCCGCAGGCCCTCCCCCTCTACGCCCTGCTGGGGGAGCACACCGCGCAGGTGGCGGAAGCCAAGGGAACCATTGATGCACAGATGCGCCGGCACCTGCAGGAGCTCCTGCGCGGGGTGCGGGAACGCAGCCAAGGGTGAGGAGTTGATACGAGTGGCACGAGTGACGACCGCCGGACTCAGGTTCAAGAAGGCCAACAAGGAGAAGATCACCATGCTGACCGCCTACGACTACTCGCTGGCGGCCATGGTGGACGAGGCAGGCATCGACGTCATCCTGGTGGGGGATTCCCTGGGCATGGTGGTGCTGGGCTACGACAGCACCCTGCCGGTGACCATGGACGACATGATCCACCACACGCGGGCGGTGGCGCGGGGGGCCAAGAACAGCCTCATCGTCGCCGACATGCCGTTCTTGTCCTACCATGTTTCCATTCCCGAGGCCATCCGCAACGCCGGGCGCTGCATCCAGGAGGGGGGCGCACAGGCGGTGAAGCTGGAGGGCGGGGAGGAACGGGTGGACACCATCAAGGCCATCCTCGACGCCCAGATCCCGGTGATGGGGCACATCGGCCTGACCCCGCAGTCGGTCCACCAGCTGGGGGGCTTCAAGGTGCAGGGCAAGGACCTGGAGGGGGCCAACAAGCTCATCCGCGACGCACGGGCCCTGGATGCCGCGGGGGTGTTTTCCATCGTGCTGGAATGCGTGCCGGCGGCGCTGGCGGCCCGCATCACCGCCGAGGTCTCCTGTCCCACCATCGGCATTGGCGCGGGGCCGGACTGCGACGGGCAGGTGCTGGTCATCAACGACGTGCTGGGGATGTACAAGGGGCATATTCCCAAGTTTGTCAAGAAGTTTGCCAACCTGGAGCCCCTCATCAACGCCGCCCTGCGCGCGTACAAGGAAGAGGTGGAGCGGGGGGACTTCCCGGCTGCCGAGCACTGCTTCACCATCAGTGACGAGGTCCTGGAGAAACTGTACTAGTGAACTAGTGAAACCGAGGAGGAGAGCATGGAGCTGATCAGCCAGACCAGGCAGATGCAGGAGTGGAGCCTGGCCCAGCGGGCGGCCGGCCTCACCATAGGCCTGGTGCCCACCATGGGGTACCTGCACGAGGGGCACCTGTCGCTGGTGCGCGCGGCCCGGGCGGAGTGCGACCGGGTGGTGACCAGCATCTTCGTCAACCCCATGCAGTTCGGGGCGGGGGAGGACTACGAAGTGTACCCCCGCGACCTGGAACGCGACCGCGCGTTGCTGGAGCAAGCCGGGGTGGACGTGCTGTTCGCCCCCTCGGTGCCAGAGATGTATCCTCCCGGCTACCACACCGCCGTGGAGGTGGGCGGTCACATCACCGCCACCCTGTGCGGGGCCTCCCGCCCGGGACACTTCCGCGGCGTGACCACCGTGGTGAGCAAGCTCTTCAACCTGTGCCTGCCGCACCGGGCCTACTTCGGGCAGAAGGACGCCCAGCAGGTGACGGTGCTGGAAAAGATGGTGCGGGAGCTGCACTTTCCCCTCACCATCGTGCG
>JARYMO010000098.1 GCA_029907055.1 Syntrophomonadaceae bacterium
AATCGCGGGGGGCGTACTACGGCCTGGGGCTCGACTTCTCGCTGCTCCACTTCGACCTGCTGCACTTCGTCCGCCGCGCCTGGCGCGACACCCTGCCCGACTGCCGGCTGACCAGCCTGGAGGAACACCTGCTGGGGTGCGGGCGGGAGGAAGACGTCCCCAGCGCCCTGGTGCCCGACTTCTATACCAGCTACCTGCACACCGGCAATCCAGGACCGCTGGTGCCCATCGTGGAGCACAACCGCAGGGACCTCCTGACCATGCTGGCGGTGCTGTTCAGGTTGTGGGAGGAGCGGGAGTAGGTGGAGGTAGAAGCCCTCGTCCAGCAACTCTTCCCCGACCGCGCCGGCGTCCACCTGCACGCCATCCCCGCCCGCCCGGCCCGCTACGGCGAGCCGGTCCCGCCGCTCCCGCCGTCCTGGCAGAGGGTGATGGCCGGGCGGCGACTGTACTCGCACCAGTGCCGGGTGCGGGAGCTGGTGCGCAGCGCCCGCAACGTCATCGTCACCACCTCCACCGCCTCGGGCAAGACGCTGGCCTTCGCCCTGCCGGTGATGGAGGCGCTGGAAACGGATGCCGCCGGCACCGCGCTGTTCCTGTGCCCCACCAAGGCCCTGGCCAATGACCAGCTGGCCACGCTGCGCGAGCTGGAGCGGTTGACCGGCCACGACCTGGGGGCGGCAGTGTACGACGGGGACACCCCGACGGCGCGCCGCCCCGCCATCCGCGAGCGCTCGCGCCTGGTCATCACCAACCCGCACGAGCTGCACCACCTGCTGCCCTGGCACCACAAGTGGGCGAGGTTCCTGCGCGGCCTGCGCTTCGTGGTCATCGACGAGGCCCACTCCTACCGGGGGGTGTTCGGTTCTCACGTCGGACTCCTGCTGCGTCGCCTGCGGCGCATCTGCCGGCACTACGGCACCGCCCCGCAGTTCATCCTGGCCTCGGCAACGCTGGCCAATGCTGCCGAGTTCGCAGGGCGCCTGACCGGACTGCAGTGCGTGCTGGTGGACGAGGACGGGGCTCCGCGCGGGGAGAAGGGCTTCGTGCTGGTCAACCCCTACGCCCGCGGGGCCGCCCGGCGGGGCCTGCTCGCCGAGACCACCCGCATCTTCACCCACCTGGTGGCGCAAGGCCTGCAGGTGCTGTGCTTCGTGGGCTCCCGGCGGGCGGCGGAAACGCTGGCGATGCAGGCGCGGGCGGCGCTGGAGGAGCGGTCTCCCGGCCTGGGGGAGACCGTCGCCGCCTACCGGGCCGGCTACCTGCCCCACGAGCGGCGGGAGTTGGAGGCCGGCCTGAAGCGGGGGAGCCTGCGCGGGGTGGTCTCCACCAACGCCCTCGAACTGGGCATTGACATCGGCTCGCTGGACGCGGTGGTGCAGTGCGGCTACCCGGGCACCATGGCCTCCACCTGGCAGCAGGCGGGGAGGGCGGGTCGCGGCCTGGCACCCTCGGTGGTGTTCATGGTGGCGGGCTTCAACCAGCTCGACCAGTATTTCGTCCGCCACCCGGAGCGCTTCTTCTCCGCGCCGCACGAGCATGCCATCGTCGATGTCGCCAACCCGCACGTGCTGTGCCCGCAGCTGATGTGCGCGGCGGCCGAACTGCCGCTGGCCGAAGGCGACCGCGAATTCTTCGGCGAACCCCTGGCGGAGGCTGCCGCCGTGCTGTCGGCGTCGCGCCTGCTGAGGCCGACAGCGCGTGGGCTGGCCTATGCCGGTCGCGGCCGGGTCACCGAGCAGGTGAGCCTGGACGGCGCAGACCCCGACACCTTCGTGGTGCGTTGCCAGGACCAGGTACTGGAAACGCTGAGCCGGCAGCAGGCCTTCCGTGAGGCCCACCCCGGGGCCATCCTGTTCCACCGGGGCGACAGCTACGAGGTGCTGGCCCTGGACCTGGAGACGGGGATCATCGAGGCCCGGCGCTGCGAGTGCGACTACACCACCGAGGCGGTGAAAACGGCACGCATCGAGGTGGGGAAGGCCAGCCGGAGCCGCCGCTGGCAGGACTTCACCGCCTGGTTTGGAGAGCTGCGCATCGACGAGCGCTACACCGCCTACAAGGTGGTCTCGCGGGAGAGCGTGGTGGCGGTGAAGCCGCTGGACCTGCCCGAGTCCACCTTCACCTCCCAGGGGCTGTGGTTCTGCCTTCCGGCCGGGGTGGTCCGCGAACTGCAGGCAGCGGGCCTGGACCTGGCGGGGGGGTTGCACGCAGCCGAGCACGCCCTCATCGCGGTCATGCCCTTCCACGTGATGTGCGACCGCTGGGACATAGGCGGGGTGTCCACCCCCGAGCACGCCAGCACCGGCGGGCCATCCATCTTCATCTACGACGGCTACCAGGGGGGGATGGGCCTGGCGCAGCGGGGGTTCGAGCTGCTGCCGGAGTTGGTGCGCACCGCCCGCCAGCTGGTAGAGGACTGCACCTGCCGGGGCGGCTGCCCGGGCTGCGTGTATTCGCCCAAGTGCGGCAACCTCAACCAGCCCATGGACAAGCAGGCGGCGCTGCTGCTGCTGCGCGCGCTGGAGCAGCGCTGTGCCGGCCCGGCCCCCGCGGCGACCTGAAGCCAGGCGGCGTGCGGTATGGCGGGTCGATCGTGCTGCCCCGGTCACCCTCAGCCATCGGGGGGCTGACCGCCGTGCAGCGCGCGGTACAGCAGGTAGGAGTGCACGATGGGGCCCACGGCCATCACCAGGATGGCGGCGAAGAACACCCAGGCCCCCCACCCCGCGCGCACCGGGGCGGTGGCCAGGCACACCAGCGAGCCGGCCACCCACAGCCGCCCCGCGGCCCGGTGGGTGCGTTGCCAGACCTCTTCGCTGGCCAGGGTCCAGGGGGTGCGGATGCCGACGAAGTAGTTGTGCCGGAATTGCCCCATGACGTTGCCGATGAGAAGGAAGAGCAGGGCGACCCCGGCTTTGACCGCCAGTCCCACGTCCACCGCCGCCCCCAGCGCGCTGGCCAGGGTGATGCCGTAGAGGCCGGCCATGAACAGCACCAGGCCCCAGCGCAAGAGGCGGTAGGCGCCCGCGAAGCGGGGGTAGTTGTCCCGGCGGGGGTCGACGAGGGGGAGCACCAGCATCAACACGTACAGGCCCAGCGCCATGCCGGGGATGAAGAAGGCCCCGAAGGCGCGTGGGGCATAGGCATCAACCTCGCCGCGCAGGTTCCAGTGGGAAGGGACCTGCTCCGGCAAATGCGGGTGGGCCCACAGGGCGACGCCGAACAGGCCCAGCAGCACCAGCCAGATGGGCCAGTCGCCCCCCACGGTGGCACCGTCCAGCCGGTAGGCGGCCGGTCGCTCGTTCATCGAGACCCCTCCCTTTCCTGCGCGTCCATCATTTCGAACAGCCAGCCCAGCAGCTCCTGGAACACCGTGGTGTTGAGGGAATAGGCCACGTGCTGGCCGCGGCGGAGATCCTGTACCAGCCCGGCCCGTTTCAGCACGTTCAGGTGGTGGGAGTTGCTGGGCCGGGACAGCGCGAAGCGCTGGGCGATCTCGCCGGCGGAGAGGTCGCCCTTTGCCAGCATGCGCAGGATCTGGCGCCGGGTGCCATCGGACAGCGCCTTGAAGACCAGGGTGAAGTGCATCGGCTCTCCTCCACTGCCTGCTGGCGGCAAGCGATGAGATGGTTTTCAAAACATCTAACAAAAGGGTAGCACGGAGTGGGCACGCACACCAGCGCAGGTCGGCATCCGCGGTGGGGGACGATGGCGAAGAGCGGGAGGAGGACCTGGAGAGCGGGGAACGCACACGACCGGCAGGGGGCCCGTGCGCCGCGCCCTGATGGGAACGGCCGCTGGTGGCGCAGTGAGCCCCCCTGCCAGGGGCGGGGGCGGGGTGGCGGCTAGAGCGTGATGGTGCGGGTGGCCGAGGCCAGCGCCTCCAGGGCCGAGTACATGTTAGTGACCTGGCCCACCTTGAGCTGGCCCTTGAGGCCGTAGTAGTCCAAGCAGGTGCCGCAGACCAGGATGGCCACCCCCTTGTCGGCCAGCGCGGACAGGTGGTCCAGCACCTCGGAGCCCTCGGTGGCCAGGAACACCCCGCTGTTCATGAACACCAGCGTGCGCAGCTGCCCGATTTCGTTGAGCGCGTACAGGTAGCTCTTCATCAGGATGCTGCCCAGCTCTTCGGGGCCGCTGCCAAAATAGCGGCTGGTCACCAGGCAGGCCAGGGAGGCACCGGCGATCTCGTCCCCCTGGCTCCTGTCCCGGCCCGGCTGCAGCAGCAGCCTGAACTCGCCTTCGCCTTCCGTGACGGAGACCCGGTAGCCCTGGCTGGCCGCCAAGCGGCTGACGTTTTCCACCGCCACGCGGTTGTCGACCACGGTGACGATAGCGTCGTGCGGCGCTTCCTCCATGGCTCTCTTGGTGAGGACCACGGGCTGCGGGCAGGCCAGCCCGCGCGCATCAACGCGGCGTTCCATGTACACCATTCCTTCCTGTGAACAGGGCCTCGCGGATAACCTGCGGTTATCAGTCAGCGGCGCCTTCTCAACGGCAGTTCCATTGTAGCCAGGGGGGTGCCGGGCGTCAACGCGCGCGGTGGGGCAGCGGGCCGGGAAAGGACCGGTGCGCGGGCGCAGCAGCTGTCCCTCTTTCCACCATACAACCGCAACGGACAGGGCGGGGCCTGCTCCTGTCCGCAGGCCGGCCGCTTGTGGCCGACGGAGGCGACGGGGTACAATAACAGACACGTGCGGGCTTAGCGCGAGCCTGACGCGACGACGCGGAGAAGGGGGCGGAACTATGATTCAGGTATCCATCCCGGGAAAGCCGGACCTGGAGCTGCACCACCTGCTGCTGGACATGAACGGGACGCTCACGGTGGACGGTGTGCTGCTGGACGGCATCAGGGAGCGGCTGGAGTTCCTCAAGCCCAAGCTGAATGTGTACATGCTCACCGCTGATACCTTCGGCACTGGAGCGCAGGTGGCTGAAGAGCTGGGGATCGAGCTGTTCGCGGTGGGGGCAGTCAACGGGGGCGAAGACAAGCAGGACTTCGTGGCCGGCCTGGAGCCGCCGGGGGTGGTGGTCATCGGCAACGGCGTCAACGACGTGCTGATGATGGCCGCCGCCGACCTGGCTATCGCCGTGCTGGGGCGCGAGGGCTGTGCGCTGGCGGCGCTGCGCGAGGCCGACGTGGCGGTGCGCGACGTGAACGACGCGCTGGATTTGCTCATCAACCCGCGGCGGCTGGTGGCCACGCTGCGTTCGTGAGACGGGCGGAGAAGAACCCGGCGGCCGGATGGCAGCCGGCCGCCGTGGGTCAGGAGGAGATGGCATGGGGAAGGTGATCCTGGTGACCGGGGGCGCCCGCAGCGGTAAGAGCGCATTTGCTGAGCGACTCTTGCAGGAGGCGGGTGCCCCGGTGCTCTACGTGGCCACTGCCCAGGCCTGTGACGAAGAGATGGAGGAGCGTATCCGCCGCCACCGGGCGCGGCGGCCCCCCCACTGGAGGACCCTGGAAGGGTTCGCGGGGCTGGGAGATGCGCTGCGGCGTGATCGGCAGGCGGGGGAAGCGGTGCTGGTGGACTGCCTGACCGTCATGATCACCAACCTGGTGCTGGAGGCTGACCTTGACCAGGCTGCCGAGGTCCTGGGTCCGGACACGGCCGCCGCCGTCGAGGCGCGGGTGGCTGCCGAGGTGGAGGGACTGCTGCAGGCGCTGGCGGAGAGCGAAGACACCTCGGTGCTGGTGACCAACGAGGTGGGTATGGGGCTGGTACCCCCCCACCCGCTGGGGCGCCTGTTCCGGGACATCGCGGGCCGGATGAACCAGCTGGCCGCTGCCCGCGCCGACGAGGTGTACCTGGTGGCCTGCGGCATTCCGCTGCGGCTGAAGTAACCAGGGCGCCTGTCGCATGCGGTGGCAAGTATACTGTACGCATCGTTGTCGGGGCCCGGGGCAGCGCATATAATACCTGTGAGAGCGAAGCCGGCCGCCTGCGGGGGTGCATGCGCACCCGCGGCGGAGCAGGCACGGGAGGCGGAGAGATGTACCCGATTGTGGTCAAGCGGGAACTGG
>JARYMO010000099.1 GCA_029907055.1 Syntrophomonadaceae bacterium
GTAGTGGTGGGCATGGTCCCGGACGGGGAAGAGTACAAGAACCTGGAACAGCTGCAGGCCCTGGTGGATGTGGCGTTGGATCACCGGTTGGACCGCGGTTGCCTGGTGATGCCCCTGGGCGGCGGCGTCATCGGTGACCTGGGGGGGTTCCTGGCAGCCGTCTACCAGCGCGGCGTCGACTTCGTCCACGTGCCTACCACCCTGCTGGCGCAGGTGGACAGCAGCGTGGGCGGCAAGGTGGGGGTCAACCACCCGCGGGCCAAGAACATGATTGGTGCGTTCCACCAGCCGCGCGCGGTGTTCACTGACCCCCTCACCCTGCGCACCCTGGCCCCGCGCGAGTTTGCCGCCGGCCTGGCCGAAGTAGTCAAGTATGGCATCATCATGGACGCCGAATTCTTTTCTTACCTGGAGGATCATGCCGAGGAACTGCTCGGGCAGGACCCTCCGGTGCTGGAAGAGGTCATCTACCGCTGCTGCCGCAGCAAGGCGCGCATTGTGGAGATGGACGAGACGGAGCGGGGTGTGCGCACCCTGCTCAACCTGGGCCACACCCTCGGCCACGCGGTGGAATCGCTCACGGGCTACCGCCGTTACCTGCACGGGGAGGCAGTTGCCCTGGGCACCATCGCCGCCTGCCGCATCGCGGCGGAGCGGGGGATGATGTCTTTCGGCGAGGCCGACCGGGTACGCGCGCTGTTGGAACGCTTTGGCCTGCCCGTCCGCCTGCCTGCGCTGGACCCTGAGCGGGTGCTGGAAGCCATGGCGGTCGACAAGAAGGTGCGCGACGGTCGGCTGCGCTTCGTGTTGCCGCGGGGGATAGGCGAGGCGCTGGTGGTGGACGACGTGGAGGACGAGACTGTCAGGCAGCTCTTCAGCGGACAGGAAACAGAAAGCATTGCAGTAAACTAGTTTCAATTTTTTACTTTTGAAGGTTTATTTCCAGTAATCAACATGATATACTGCTCTTGGAGGTGAGAAGCACGTGATGCTCTTCCAGGAGCTGGTAGGCGCGTTGCTGCAGAATGCCGGTCCGCGGGAGCGGGCGGTGTTGCTGGCGTGCCTTGAGGAGCATGAACGCACCGGAGAGGGCCTGATGGCCATCCTGGTGCGTTCTGGCGTCTTGTCGAACGAAGAGGCCGTCCGCATGCTGGACTCGCTGATGCAGATGGTGGCGCTGCCCGATGGAGGGCACGCGTGTGGGGAGACCCTCGAAGGGGGTCTTTTTTCGTCCCCGGGGAAGGGCTTTTCTGCGACGGGCGCGGGCCAGGGGGGATCGGGGTGGGACCTGCCCCCGGCGGGTGACCCGCAGGGTTTCGGGGATGGGGGATCCCTCCCGTCAGCCGTTGAAATCGTAGACCTGTTAATGCGGGGAGCGCACCGCGCCAGGGCCAGTGACATCCACCTGGACCCCCAGAGGAATGCGGTAGCGGTCCGGCTGAGGGTGGACGGGGTGTTGAAACCGATGGGGTTCATACCGGCTGCGCTTGCGGGGGCGGTGGTTTCGAGGATCAAGGTGATGGCCAATCTCGATATCTCGGAGCGCAGGTTGCCGCAGGAAGGCAGGTTCAGCGTTCTACTGGGGGACAGTCCGGTCGACTGCAGGGTCTCCACCTTGCCATCCCTCTTTGGTGAGAAGGTGGTCTTGCGCCTGCTCGAACCGAGGCGCGGACTGAGGTCGGTCACCGAACTGTCGCTGTCGAGGCGGAATCGCGAGTTCTTCCAGAGCCTGCTGGAGCACCGTCCGGGCCTGGTGGTGGTGACTGGACCGACGGGCAGCGGCAAGAGCACCACGCTCTATGCCATGATGGGGCACCTGGCGGTGGCCAGTGACAGCGTGACCACGCTGGAAGACCCAGTGGAGTACGTGTTGGAAGGGGTCACCCAGGTCCAGATCAATGCGCGGGCGGGCCTGACCTTCCCCGGGGGCTTGAGAGCGGTTCTGCGGCAGGACCCGGACATCATCATGGTGGGGGAAATCAGGGACGCGGAGACCGCCGAGCTGGCAGTGCAGGCGGCCATGACGGGCCACCTGGTCCTGTCGACGCTTCACACCGGCAGTGCGGTCGGCAGCATCGGCCGCTTACTGCAGATGGGAGTGGAGCCATACATGATCGCGGAATCCCTGAAGGGAGTAGTGGCCCAGCGCCTGCTCCGGACCGTGTGCCCGGACTGCAAGGAAACCTACGTGGTCAGCGAAAGCGAGGCGGTGCAGTGCGGTGTCCGACGCGCCGCAGGAAGGAACGCGGTACGGGGACGCGGGTGCCAGCTGTGCCACCACAGCGGCTACTTCGGGCGGATGGCGGTGCAGGAGATCCTGCTGGTGACCCGGGATATCCAACGCCTCATCATGAGCGCAGGTATCAACGGCTGTGAAGAGGTGGAGTCCAGCGCCTTACAGGCCGGCATGATCCCCGTGCTGGAGGATGCTGTCGAGAAAGCCCTGCTGGGGTACACGACGCTGGAGGAGATTCACCGGGTATTGGGCCCGCCTGCCGGTCGACAACCCGCTGGTGGCGCGAGCAGCGAACACGAGGGCCTTACGGCATGAAGCGGGTCGGCGATGGCATCCGGGATATCCTGCAGCAGGCCAGGCAAATGGGCGCGTCAGACGTTCACCTGGCGTCCGGTCGAGCCCCCCTGTTCCGGGTGGATGGCCGGCTGGTGAATCTCCCCGGGGCGGGACCTGTAGAGCCGGGGGAGCTCGACGCGCTGTGGGCAGCGGCGGCCCATTCCTCGCCCCCAGCGGGACGCCGGAACAGGTCGGGAGAGCGGGACGTGGCCCTCGAGCTGGAGGGAGTGGGCCGCATCAGGGCCAACGTCTTTCAGAGCATGGGGGCCCGTGCCGCGGTGGTGAGGTTGATCCCACCGGACATCCCGGGACTGGACGCGCTGGGGCTGCCTCCGTCAGCCGTGGAATTGGCGGGGCATCAGCATGGGTTGGTGCTGGTGGCCGGGCCTGCCGGCTCGGGCAAGTCGACGACGCTGGCGGCCATGGTCCAGGAGATTTCCCGGAACCGTGACTGTCACGTGGTGACACTGGAGGACCCTGTGGAGTACGTGCACCCGGCCGACGGGAGAGCCCTGGTTCGACAGCGGGAGGTAGGGGTGGACACCGAGTCCTTTGCGCTCGGTCTGCGCGCCGCGCTGCGACAGGATCCTGACGTACTGGTGGTGGGTGAAATGCGGGATGTGGAGAGCATGCACATCGCCCTGGTAGCAGCAGAAACGGGACACCTGGTCCTCAGCAGCCTGCACGCGCCGTCTGCGGTCCAGGCCATCGACAGGATAGTCGATTCTTTCCCCGCCGAAGAACAGTCCCGGGTGCGGGTACAGCTGGCAGCGTGCCTGCAGGGGGTGATCGCGCAACGCTTGTTGCCTCGCCGGGAAGGAGGCAGGGTGCTGGCCAGCGAGGTATTGATCGCTACTCACGCGGTGCGGAACCTGGTACGCGCAGGCAATATCTACCAGCTGCAGACAGTCATGGAGTCCGGTCGGAGCCGGGGCATGCAGACACTGGAACAGTCCCTGCGCCTGCTGCGGGAAACCGGCACCCTGGAAGAGCAGCTGGGGGCAACAGATCCGGACGGCGGCTGGGCCGCCGGGCGCTTGGAGAGATGGGCCCATGCAGGAGAGGACATACCGTTACCGGGCTCGTGATGAGGGTGGCGAGTGCCGCACGGGGAGGATTCCTGCGCCCAGCTGGCAGGAGGCCTGCCGCGCGCTGCATGCGCAGGGACTGTTTGCTACCCACATCTGGCCCTGTCCATGGCAGTGGCTGAACCACGTCATGGAGAGGAGGAATCGGAACGGAGTCCTGCTGGATTTCAGCAGGCAGTTAGGGGCGCTGGTTGCAGCCGGCATTCCGCTCTTGCGGGCGCTGCAGCTCATTGAACGGGAGGCGGGGTTGCCTGGAGTCCGCTCGTGTGCGCGGGTCCTCGCGGGCAACCTGGAGCAGGGGAGCTCGCTGCACGAAGCCATGGCGGGGCATCCGGGCACGTTTCCATTCCTCTACGTTCACCTGGTGAAGGTGGGCGAAGAGACCGGACGCCTAGACCACGTGATGGAGGTGCTGGTGGCAGAGATGGAGAACCGGGCCGTGCTTGTCGGGGATATCCGGCGATCCCTTGCCTATCCGGCGCTGGTGGGTACGCTGGCGGTGGGCGTGTTCGCCCTGACGGCAACGATGGTCCTTCCTGTGCTGGCGCAGATGTGCCGAGAGACCGGGGTGGAGCTCCCTTCCGCTGCCAGGATGGTGCTGGGCGCTGTTGCCTTCCTGGAACGGCTGCCGCTGTGGGCCGGCCTTGGCCTGGGAATGGCAGCCGTCGGCATGCGTGTTGCGGGCCCGGCAAAGGTGAAGCACGCTGCCCAACGGGCGTCGCTGGCGGTGCCCCTGGTGGGAACCTGGGTCCAGGCGGCGGAAACGGCCAAGGTGGCAAGGGCTCTGGGCATGCAGCTCGGGTGCGGGATACCACTTCTGGAAGCCCTCCGCACCACCCGGTCGGTAGTGACCAACCACGTGACTGCCCAGGCCTTGGCGGCGGTACAACGAGCAGTGGAGGAAGGGATGGCCGTTTCCCATGCACTCCAGGCAGCAGGCTCATTCCCTTCCCTCATGGTACAGCTGGTGAGAGTTGGCGAGGAAAGCGGGAGCCTGGACAGCATGCTGGACTGGCTGGCTCGATACTACGAGCGGCGGCTGGCTGTGCTGCTGCAGGCGGGGGTTCGCATGCTGGAGCCGGTGTTGACCATCGCTGCGGCCGTGCTGGTCGGGGCAATGGCCGTAGGCCTGGTCTTGCCCATGCTGCAGGCCACCAGCGGGTTGGCCTGGTAAGGGCCGGCCGCAGGATGGGCAGCGCGACATGCGCCAGGTGCGTCGGGCGGCAGGCGGTTCTGTTGCCACAGGAGTTGGCAGACCCCGTCCGCGCTGTTGCCGGGGACTGCATCCGTGGTGCGGTCAAGTTCCCGCGGGGAAAGGAGGTGGAACCCAGCGGCAGGTGAACGGCGCGGGCGGGGCCGGCAGGTGGAGGAATATGAAAAAGGAGGGACGGGAGATGAAGTACATGCGCGCAGTGAGAATCCCGCATCCGTTGCGCGGGGAAGAAGGGTTCACCCTGGTGGAACTGCTGGCGGTGATGGCCATCCTGGTGCTGTTGGCGGTGCTGGCGGTCCCGCGGGTGGCGGGGGTGCTGGCAGAATCCAAGGAAAAGGCCTGCGTGGCCAACCGGGCTCTGTTCGAGGACGCCGCTAACCTGTACGCCACCGCCGAGGACGCTCCCCAGCAGCTGACGGCGCAAAACGTGGTAGCCACGCTTACCAGTGCCGGTTACCTGAAGGAAGGGGTCTTCAAGTGCCCCGTCGACGGGGACACGTACGAAATCGCGTGGGATGCGGCCAAGGGCTACCTGGTTACGTGTGGGAACGGCTGCGGAACCCAGTAGTTTCCCCGTCCTCAAGGTGGTCCTGGCTCCGCGCGGCACGCGGCAACACCTGGCGCACCAGGAAGGGAGCTGCCAGGACGGCCGCACGGAACGGAGGAGGTGTGTTGGCCTTGAGTCTCGGGGGAGCTGGCCCGGTCCTCGACGGAGGCGGGCCATGGTTGCTGCTCCTGGGCGTGATACTCTGCCTTCCTTGTGTGGTGGCGGATCTCCGCGCCCGGATTATTCCCAATCGCCTCACCCTGGGAGGCCTGTCGGTGGCCCTGCTGTCTGCTGCCGCCAGTGGTCCCGCGGTGCTTGCTGACTCCGTGCTGGGGGCGCTAGTCACAGGAGGGGTCCTGCTCCTCGCCGCGATGACAGTGAAGGGCGGCGTGGGCGGGGGGGATATCAAGATGGGCGCCATGATAGGAGCGCTGCTGGGTTTCCCGGCCTGCCTACCGGCCCTGGGACTGGCGTGCGCGTCTGGAGCGGTGGTGGGAACGGTGTTGCAGGGCCTGGGGGTGTTGCCGCGCCCAGGGTTCATACCCTTCGCCCCCTTTCTGGCCCTGGGC
>JARYMO010000100.1 GCA_029907055.1 Syntrophomonadaceae bacterium
TTCTTCGAGTTCGGCACCGCCGGCGAGGCCTGGGAGCGCGGCGAGACCCGCCTGGGGGGGAAGATCCCCATCAACCTCTCGGGCGGCCTGAAAGCCAAGGGCCACCCCATCGGCGCCACCGGGGTCAACCAGGTGTGCGAGATTACCCGCCAGTTGCGCGGTGAACTGGTGGACGAGGGCAGACAGGTGGAAGGGGCCCGATACGGACTTATCGACACGCTGGGCGGGGACGGGGTGCTGCTGAGCCTCCTCCTCACCAACCAGTAGGGAGGGGATGCGCATGCAGTACCCGCTGACGTTCCAGGAATACCAAAAGGCCCTGAAACAGAACCGCCTGCTGGGCCTCAGGTGCCGTACCTGTGGCGGCGTGACCTGTCCACCGATGATGGTGTGCCAGGAGTGTGCCAGCCCGGATGTGGAGGTCGTTCAGCTCTCCGGCCGCGGCACCATCGCCACCTTCACCGTGTCCTTCGTGGCCCCGGAAGGACGGGAGAATGAGCTGCCCTACACCATCCTCCTGGTGGAACTGGAGGAGGGGCCATGGATCATGGGCAATCTCATCGACCGCGACCCGCGCCGCATCGGCATGGATATCATCGGCCGCCGGGTGGAGATGAGCCACCGTGTGTTTCCCGGCGACAAGTACTCGGCGGGTGAGGCCGCCCGCCCCGTGTTCACCATCATCGACTGAAGCGCGGCACAGGAGAGGGCGGGGCTGCCAACAGCCCCGCCCTCCTTGGCGCTCCGCAAGGTCTGACCTGCCCGTACCGCTGCCCGGTGCCCCTCCCTGCACTCACGGGGCACCCGATGCAGCTCTCGGCACTGCCGGGACTGCCTGTTTCTACTGCCCCGCCTCCATTACCGCCCGCGTGCTGCGGATGAGCAGGTGCATGGCACCGGTCATGAAGTCCACCGGATAGTACGCGAGACCGCCCTGGATGTAGCGTTCGAAGAGCTCGCCGGCAATCTGGTCATCGCTGGCCCCCTCCCCCAGGCGCCGCTTGATGTATTCCAGCCCCTCGCGCGCGGCGGCCAGGCTGTCACGCAGGAAGCGTTCAGCCGCCGGACCGGTGGGAATCTCGCCGTGGGCCAGGGCTACTGCCTGCACGGGGAAGGTGGCAAAGCGTTCCAGCGTCGCCACGTAGGCCGCGTAGTCGTGGAAGAAGACCGGGCTCACCTCGCGCGGCCCGGTGATGACCCCGGCAGCGTCAGACACGAAGAGCACCTGGTCCTGCGGCAGGTAGGCGGCCACCGAGCACACGCTGTGCCCGGGCGCATCCAGGAACTGCAGCTGCAGACCGTCCACCGCCAGGGTGTCGCCCTCGCCCACCACCACGTCCACCAGGATGGTCTCCGGTGCTTGCGCCTGCGGGTCGGCCTCCAGCAGGCCGTGGGTGAGGTAGATCTCGGTGACCGCGGCGTCGACAGCAAACAGGTCCTTGACGATCTTCTCCTTGGACAGGATTTTCTGCGCTGCTGCGCTGGCCACCACCTGCGCCTGCGGGAACATCCGCTTCAGCACCGGTAGTCCGCCCACGTGGTCGAAGTGCGAGTGGGGGGCAAAGAGGTACCTGATGTCCGGCTTGTCCTCCAGCTGCTCCCACTGGCGTTCGAAGATGGCGGCACCGGCACGGGTACCGCACTCCACCAGTACCGCCTCCCGGCTCCCCACCACGTAGAAATTGAAATAGCCGTTGCCCAGCACCCGCACGTGTTCCGTCAGTTGAATCATGCTTCTCCTCCTTCCTCTCCCACACCTGCGCTCCTTCCTTCGCGGCCGGCCACATCGCGTGGCGGAGGCCGCCCTCCCGCTAGAAGCTGACCGGCACCTGCACCACGTCCTGCTCGCTCCCGTCCTCGGGGCTGTACCAGAACACCTCCAGGGTCCCCGTTTCCGTCGCAGGCAGGGCAAACTCCAGCTGCGCGGTGAAGTCCCCCCGGCTGGGCGCCCCGGCGGTGGCGGTGGTGAAGGTCTCCACCACCTCCCGGCCCTCGGCGTCGCGCAGGCGGAGGTTGACGGTGGCCTCGAAGACCCGCGCGCTGCCAGTGACCGTCAGCGGGCTGGCCACCTTTGCCCCGGGCGCAGGCGAGGTCACCCAGATGGCCGGCTCCCACACCTCGTCCAGGTTGCGGCGGAAGGGCTGGTCATAGAGGCCCACGTGCCCCCACCAGTCACGGGTGCGCTCATCGACCGCACCTTCCACCTGGAAGGCCACCCGGTCGATGCCGGGAAACTCGGTCAGCGTGTTGACGATGCTCTGGATGCCCAGCGCTTCCCCGGAGGCGCCGACATTCGCGTTCAGTACCTCGGCGGAGAAGTTCACCGTGGCCAGGCCCTCCTCGACCGTCAGCCCCAGGATACGGGTGTCCTCCGGCAACACCCGCCCTGCCTTCTCGTCCTGGGGCTGGCCGGAGATGAGTTCCTGCAGCGCCGCGAGGCGGAGATCCCCTTCGGCCGGCACCTGGTGTACCTCCCGCACCAGGTAGGCGTTGGTCTGGGTCATCTTCACGTAGTACACCGCCACCGCCGCAGTCTGTGGCGGCGGTTTCTCGCCGTCTGGGGGTCTGGGCTCCTGCCTGCCGGCGCAGCCTGCTGTCGCCAGCAGCGCCGTGAGCAACAGGCTGGTCAGCAACCACGCCATCCCTGGCCTTGTTTTCATCTGCATCCTCCCTCCCCTGTACGGGCATGCTGGCGGCGGTCCCGCGCTCTGCTCCTGCTGCTACCGCTGCCCGTCCTGGAATGCCTTGAACACCTGCCGGTGCAGATCGGCGATGACCGCCTGCCCATTCGCGTTGGGGTGCGGGTTGCGCAGCAGGTACGTGAGGGGGTCCGGGTAGAAAAAGGTGACTGCACCCATCGAACTGGGCTGGAAGCTGGAAAAGGCTGTATTCACGTCCGCCAGCCGGTAGCCGTAGACCCCGGCCCCCGCCTGGATGACGCTGTTGATGCGCTGCACGTAAGGCTGCACCCGCTCGTGCAGCCCCCGGTCGGAGGAGTAGGCCAGCGATGGCTGCAGGTTGTACGGGTTGTACAGGTTCATGACAATCACCCGTGCACCGGGCTTCTTCATCCCGTTGACGGAGGTCATGAGAGGCCCCCAGTCCGCCTCGAAGGCCTGGGTGCCGGCTTCGGCCGCATCCCAGTCGATGACCGTGAAGCCAGGGACGCGGGCGGCCTGCATCAGGTTATTGCCCCCGATGCAGATGGTGATGATGTCTGCCCCCTGCAGCGCCGTCCGGACCGCTTCGTCACCCTCCACCCGGGCCCGCAGCTCGCTGCTGGTATCACCGTCCCGGGCCAGGTTGGCAAGGGTGACGGTCGTCTTGCGCCCGTAGCATGCCTGCAGGTAACGGTGAAAGCTGGTCACGTAGCTGGTGATGCTTGACCAGTAGGTGACCTTGCCCGTGGCGATGGAGTCCCCCAGCGCCACGTAGCTCACCGCCGGCGCCGTCTTGTCCCCGCCGGCCGCGTGCACGGCGGGAACCACCCATCCGCATGCCACCAGCATGACCACGGCAGCGAGAACGACTGCCAGGGACCTCTTCGTTCGCCTGCTCCATCCTCCCATGCACTCCCCCTCCCTTCCCCCCGGCCGCGTCCTCACCGCAGGCGGCCCCTGTCCTCATTATAGCCTGCCTGCCCGTTGACCTTGCGCAAAATCCTCTGCTCCTCCTGCACTGCCGCCGGCGTGGAGCCCGTCGACCGGGACCACATTGTATACACGCGATGGCGATTGACATGGTTCACTTCGTCTATTATCTTGTTACGAAAGGCGCTGCCTGGCCCTTACCGGACCGGGATGTCTATTGCTTTCGGTTATCTTTTGCATGACCTTCTTTTTGCCACGCGGGGCAGCGGCAGCCGTGCGCATTTGGCGGGGCAACGGATCACTGCTTGGCCGTGCTGTAGCAGCCCACGTATACTGGAATTGGGAGCCGGGCGCCCGTCCGCGACGTGCGCGGGATGCCCGCGGACAGGAGGTGGACCACTGGTGTCGGACCAGGCAACGATCGGGATCTTCCTGCTGCTGACGCTGGCCTTTCCGGCGGGAGCAATGGCGGCGGCCTGGCTGTTCCGCCCCGCCCCGATACAGTCTGCAGAGAAGCGCACGCCCTATGAATGCGGCGTGGACACGCGCGGACCGTCCTGGATGCGCTTCCGCGTCAACTACTTCCTCTACGCGCTCGTCTTCCTGGCCTTCGACGTGGAGACCATCTTTCTCTACCCCTGGGCGGTGAGGTTCCAGGCCCTGGGACTGTTCGCCTTCGTGGAAATGCTGGTGTTCATCGCGATCCTGGCGCTGGGCCTGTGGTACGCGTGGAAGGAGGGTGCGCTCCAGTGGTACTAGCCAGCCCGCCCGCCGACGACGGTGCCAGTGCCCTGCAGAGGATGCTGGGCGACAACGTCATCACCACCACCCTGGAGAAGATGTGGAACTGGGCCCGCTCCTGGTCCTTCTGGCCCCTCTCCTACGGCTGCAACTGCTGCCCCATCGAGATGATGGCCGCCGGCGGCGCCCGCTTCGACATCGCCCGCTTCGGCTACGAGGTCTTCCGGGCCGTGCCCCGCCAGGCTGACCTGCTGGTGGTGGCCGGCCCCATCACCCTCAAGATGGCACCGGTAGTGAAGAGGGTGTACGAGCAGATGCCGTCGCCCAAGTGGGTGCTGGCGATGGGCAACTGCGCCACCAGCGGCGGCCCCTTCCGGGACGGGTACAGCATCCTGCCCGGGGCCGACTCGCTGTTCAAGGTTGACATCTACGTGCCGGGTTGTCCACCCCGGCCAGAGGCACTGTTCCACGGCCTGCTGGAACTGAAGCGGCGCGTGGAGCGTGGCGAGTACTGAGTCGCGAGGAGGTGGCGAGCGTGGACGCCTCGGCCCTGGACGGCCTGCTGGCAGACCTGCACGCCTCCGCCCCCGGGGGGCTGGAGGTGCGCCGGGACGGCGCCTGCACGCTGCTGCAGGCCGCACCCGCTGACCTTCCCGTGGTCATGCGGCTGTTGCGGGAGCAGGCCGGCCTCAACTACCTGGCCAACCTCACCGCCGTCGACCGGGGCGAGTCCTTCGAGGTAGTGTACCACCTGTTCCGCATCCCCGCCGATGGCGCACAGGTGGTAGTGAAGTGCCGCGTGCCGCGCGCGGAGCCGAGGCTGCCTTCGGTGGTCGCCCTTTATCCCACGGCTGACTGGCAGGAACGGGAGGTCTACGACCTGATGGGGGTCATCTTTGACGGTCACCCCAACCTCGTGCGCGTGCTGTTGCCGGATGACTTCGTCGGCCACCCCCTGCGCAAGGACTTCAAGGTGACTGCGACATGACGGCGCTCTTCGACACCGATTCCTACATCGTCAACGTTGGTCCCCAGCACCCTAGCACGCACGGCGGCCTGCACGTGGAGGCGGTGATGCAGGGGGAGGTGGTGGTGGACGCTCGCGTACACCTTGGCTATGTCCACCGCTCGGTGGAGAAGATCGCCGAGAGCCGCACCTTTACCCAGTTCATCCCCTACGCTTCCCGCTTGGACTACCTGGCCTCGCACCTGCCCACGCTGGGCTACGTGCAGGCGGTGGAGAAGCTGCTGGGGGTTGAGGTGCCGGAGCGGGCGGAGTACCTGCGCGTCATCCTGGCCGAGCTGTCCCGCATCGCCTCCCACATGCTCTTCATTGGCAGCCTGGCCATTGACCTGGGCGCCACTACCGGCCTGGTCTACTGCCTGCGGGACAGGGAGCGCATCATGGACCTGTTCGAAATGAGCAGCGGACAGCGCCTGGTGGCTTCTTACATGCGGGTGGGAGGGGTAAGCGCTGACCTTCCCGATGCCTTTTTCCCGGCCCTGGAGAGTTTCCTGGCCGATGTGCCGGGCATGATCGAGGAGTACCAGGGCCTGCTCGCCGGTAACGAGATCCTGCAGGCCCGCTGCCGCGGGGTGGGCGTGCTCACGGCGGAGGACGCCATTGCCTTCGGGGTCACCGGGCCCAACCTGCGCGC
>JARYMO010000101.1 GCA_029907055.1 Syntrophomonadaceae bacterium
CGGCGAGGCCTACCGCTGCGACGCGGCAGAATGCATGCTGGGCAAGTGTGACTGTGACCGCTGGCTGGAGATCTGGAACCTGGTGTTCATGCAGTTCAACCGCGACGAGGCGGGCAACCTCAACCCGCTGCCCCGTCCCAGCATCGATACCGGCATGGGGCTGGAACGCCTGGCCTCCATCCTGCAGGGGGTCGACAGCAACTTCGAAACCGACCTCTTCGTCCCCATTATCCGCGCCATCGAGGAGCTGACCGGCAAGTCCTACGACAGGGGCGCAGGGGGCTTCCCCTTCCGCGTCATCGCCGACCACAGCCGTTCCTGCACTTTCCTCATCGCCGACGGGGTGCTGCCCTCCAACGAGGGCAGGGGGTATGTGCTGCGCCGCATCCTGCGACGGGCCGTGCGCTTCGGTCGTTTCCTGGGCATCGAGCAGCCCTTCCTCCATCGCATGGTGGGGGTGGTGGTGGACCTGATGAAGGGTGCCTACCCGGAGCTGGTGGACAAGCAGGAGTTCGTGGAGAAGGTCGTGCGCATGGAGGAAGAGCGCTTCTTCACCACTCTCAACGAGGGCATCCGCAAGGTGGAGGACATCATCGCCCGCAGCCGCGAGCAGGGCCGGGCGGAGATCGCCGGGGCCGATGCCTTCATGCTCTATGACACCTACGGCTTCCCCCTCGACCTGACCGAGGACATCGCCGAGGAGCACGGCATGACGGTGGACAGGGAAGGGTTCAACCTGATGATGGAGGAGCAGCGCGAGCGGGCGCGCCGCGCCCAGAAGGGCGAGGACGCGCTGGCGGCGGAGGCCCGGCTGGCAGCCCTGCTGCAGGCGGTGCCGCCCTCCGATTTCGAAGGCTACCAGCGCCTGTTCACCGCCAGCGAGCTGCAGGCCCTCATCCGCGAGGACGAGGAGGTCGACGTGTTGGCTGACGGGCCGGGCATCCTGGTGCTGGCCCAGACCCCCTTCTACCCTGAAGGCGGCGGCCAGGTGGCGGACAAGGGGGTCATCAGGGGCAGCCAGGGGGTCTTCACCGTGGAGGACGTCCAGCGGGTGGCCGGGTGGATCTTGCACTACGGCCAGGTGCAGGGCACCTTTACCCGCGGGGAGACGGTGACAGCGGAGGTGGACGAGAAACTGCGCCTGGCCACCGCCCGTAACCACACCGCCACCCACCTGCTGCACCGCGCGCTGCGCACGGTGCTGGGCGAGCACGCCGAACAGAAGGGGTCGCTGGTGAGCCCCGAGCGCCTGCGCTTCGACTTCTCCCACTACGCGGCGCCCACGCCCGAGGAACTGCAGCAGATCGAGGACATCGTCAACCAGCGCATCTGGGAGCTGCACGAGGTGGACGTGACCCTCACCAGCCTGGAGGAAGCCCGCCGTATGGGGGCCGTAGCCCTGTTCGGGGAGAAATACGGCGATGAAGTGCGGGTCATCCAGGTGCGGGACGTGAGCATCGAGCTGTGCGGGGGCACCCACGTGCAGAACAGCGGGCAGATCGGCCTGATGAAGATCGTGAGCGAGGGCAGCGTGGGGGCAGGCCTGCGCCGCATCGAGGCGCTGACCGGTGAGACCGCTTTCCACTACCTGGCGGAGCAGGAGCGGGAGTTGCGTGAAGCGGCCGCGGTGGCGCGGGTGGCGCCGAACGAGGTGGCCGAGCGGATGGAGGCCCTCACCCGTCAGCTGCGCGAGCGCGAGAAAGAAGTGGAAATCCTGCGTGCCCGGCTGGCGGCGCAGAGCGCGGCCGCCCTGCTGGAGCAGGCGCGGGACATCGAGGGGGTCAAGCTGCTGGTGGGGCAGCTGCCAGGGCTGGACATGGCCGCCCTGCGCCAGAACGGCGAGATGCTGAGAGACCGGCTGGGGAACGCGGTGGTGGTGCTGGGGTCGGCGGCGGATGGCAGGGTCAACCTGGTGGCCTTCGTGGCCCGCGACCTGACCGCCCGCGGGCTGCACGCCGGACGCATCGTGGGAGCGGCGGCCGAGTTGGTCGGCGGCGGCGGGGGTGGACGGCCGGACATGGCGCAGGCCGGGGGCAAGGACCCCGCCAGGCTGGGAGAGGCTCTGGACCGGGCCGCCCAGGTGGTGGAGGCGGCGCTGCGCCAGTGAGGGAGCGGCGCCGGACTGCGGCATGGGACTGACTGGCAGGAGGTGATGCTATGCCCCAGATACCGGAAGGCACGATGAGCTTCCAGCGTCCCCGCGACGGGCAGGAGGCGGTGAGGGCCATCCTGGAGGCGGTGTACGACGCGCTCGCGGAGAAGGGCTACAACCCCATCAACCAGCTGGTGGGCTACATGATATCCGGGGACCCGGCCTACATTACCAGCCACAAGGAGGCGCGCACCCTCATCTGCCGGGTGGAACGGGACGAAATCCTGGAGGTCCTGCTGACCAGCTACCTGCAGAAGTAGAGGCATCCCGGCCCATGCCGCGCATGGGCCGTTTTTTCGCGTTTGAGGGGGTGAGGGGGTGCGCTACCGCACGCTGGGGGAAACCGGCATCGAGGTGTCGGAGCTGTGCCTGGGGGTGCTGACGGTTGGCCCCCTGCAGGAGGACCTGTCGCCCGGCGAAGGCGGGCGGGTCATCCGCCACGCCCTGGAGCGGGGCATCACCTTCCTGGACACCGCCGAGGCTTATGGAACGTACCCCCACATCCGCGCTGCCCTGCGCGGGTGCCCGGTGCGGCCAGTGGTGGCCACCAAGTCCTACGCGCACACCGGCGAGGACATGCGCCGCAGCCTGGAGCGGGCCCGGCGGGAGATGGACCTCGACGTCATCGACCTTTTCCTGTTGCACGAGCAGGAGAGCGAGGCCACCCTGCGCGGTCACCAGCAGGCGCTGGAGTTCCTGGTGGAAGCCCGCGAGCGCGGGCTGGTGAGGGCGGTGGGCATCTCTACCCACTCGGTGCGGGGGGCGGTGGCGGGGGCATTGCACCCGCTGGTGCAGGTCATCCACCCGCTGCTCAACCTGGCCGGACTCGGCATCATGGACGGTTCCCGCGAGCAGATGCAGGCGGCCATCGCGTTGGCCCGCCTGCGCGGCAAGGGGGTGTACGCCATGAAGGCCCTGGGGGGAGGCAACCTCATCTCCCGGGCACGCGAGGCCCTGGCCTTCGTGCGCTCGGTCCCCTTCGTGGACGCGGTGGCGGTGGGAATGAAGAGCGTCGACGAGGTGGAGCTGAACCTGGCCTGGGCGGAAGGGCGCACGGATGACGAGCTGCAGGCGCGGGTGGGTGCCCAGCCGCGCCGCCTGCACGTGGAGGCCTGGTGCAGCGGCTGCGGGAGCTGCCTGGAGGCCTGCCGCTACGGGGCGCTCAGCCTCCATGATCAGCGGGTGCAGGTAGACGCTGCCGGTTGCCTGCTGTGCGGGTACTGCGCGGGCAGTTGCCCGGACTTCTGTATCAAGGTGGTGTGAGGCGGTGGCAGTACGGCTGCTGGGCGTGGACCTGGGTGACAAGCGCATCGGCCTGGCGGTGAGCGACCCGCTGGGCCTGACCGCCCAACCGCTGCAGGTGTTGCCGCGGCGGGGGGGCGAGACGGACCTGCAGGCTATCGCCGCCATCTGCGCGCGGCTGGAGGTTGGCGGGGTGGTGGTAGGACTGCCCCGCAACATGGACGGCAGCCTCGGGCCCAAGGCCAGGGAAGCGCAGGAGTTCGCCGCCGCACTGGCCGCCGCCACCGGCCTGCCGGTGGAGCTGTGGGACGAGCGGCTGAGCACCCGGGCGGTGGAGCGCACCCTGCTGGAAGCAGATGCCTCGCGGCGAAGGCGCCGGCAGGTGGTGGATAAGCTGGCCGCCTCCTACATCCTGCAGGGGTACCTTGACCGCCACGGCAGGCGGACGGGCCGTGATTGACAGGGGTGGAGGGATGAGATAAGATCTCAGTAGTTTGCGGGATCGAGGTGAGGTATTTGTCGGAAGACGGGCTGATGGACGAAGAGGTGGCGACCATTCTGCTGATGGACGAAGAAGGGGAGGAACACCTCTTTGAGCTCATAGCGGAACTGGAGATCGAGGGGGAACACTACAAGGTGCTGGTGCCCCTCGACGAAGAGGAAGGGGACCTGGAGGAAGAAGACGTCGAGGTGGAGGTCATCATCATGAAAGTCCTCGTCGACGAGGAGGGGGAGGAATTCCTCTGTGACATCGAAGACGACGAGGAATGGGAACGGGTGGCCGATGCCTGGCAGGAGCTCATGGAAGGGGAAGGTCTGTTGTAGGCGGGTCACGCACCCGCCTTCTGCATTGCTGGTCGGTTGCGGCCAGCGTGTTGGATGCGCCCTGATTCCTCGCTGTCGCGGAGTGCAACCGCCCGGGGAATGAGGGCGTATTACGTGCAGGACCATCAACAGAGCGGCAAGACGGGAAGGCGGAATGCATGGTGGGAAGGGCAGGCGGTCGCCGGGTGCGACGGGGGCTGGCGGCGGTGACGGTGGCCATCGTTGTCCTGGTCCTGGCCGGCACGGCCTACGGCCTCAGCCAGTACCAGGCGGGTCGTTTTCCGGCCGGGGTGTGGCTGGGACCGGTGGCGGTGGGCGGCATGGACGGGGCCAGTGCCGCGCAGGCCATCCGTAATTGGGCGCAGGGACAGGCCGGGGAATGCGTGCTGCTGGCACACGAGGAAGGACAGCTGGCCCTTGACCTGCAGGAGGCGGGCGTGGGCCTGGAGGTGGAGGCTGCGGTCAGGAGCGCGCTGGCTGAGGTATACGAGGGTGTGCCCTGGTGGCAGGTCGACTTCTGGCTGCACCCGCGGCCGGTGGGGGGGGCTCACTTCGATATCCCGCTGCGCTACGGGCGGGAGCAGTTCGCGCGCGCCCTGGCGCGGCTGCGGCCGGTGCTGGAGGAGCCGCCACGCGACGCGCGGGTGGAGTTCGTGCCCGGGCGAGGAGTGGTGGCCAACGCGGAGCGGCCCGGACGCACCATCGACGTGGCCGCCACCCTGCGCTCCGCGCCGCTGGTGCTGAGCGGGCCGCAGCTGGTCATCAGCGTGGCGACGGCGGCAGTAGAACCAACACTGCGCCAACGGGATTTCGCGGAGCTGGTGCTGCTGGGCGGGTTCAGCACCAGCTACCGCACCAGCAGCGCCGACCGGGCGGCCAACGTGGAAACGGCGGCCGCGGCCTTGGATGGCGCCACACTGGCGCCCGGGCAGGAGTTCTCCTTCAACCACACCGTCGGCCCGCGGGTGGCTTCGGCGGGGTACCTGCCGGCCAACGTCATCCAGAACAACGAGTTCGTGCTGGGCGTGGGCGGGGGAGTGTGCCAGGTGTCTTCCACGCTGTACAACGCCGTCCTGCTGGCCGGCCTGGAGATTGTCGAGCGCCACAACCACAGCGTGCTGGTCAGCTACGTGCCCAGCGGGCGGGACGCCACCGTCAATTACGGGCGCCAGGACCTGCGCTTCCGCAACAACACGGGAGGGCCCCTGTACGTCCGGACCGTCACCGCTGACCGCACCCTGACGGTGGAGGTGTACGGGCCGGCCACGGCGCTGCGGAGGGTGGAGATCGAGCGCCAGGTGGAAAGGACCATCCCCTTCCCGGTGGTACGCCGCAGTGACCCCACCCTGCCCGCGGGCCGCGAAACGGTCAAGCAGAAAGGGGTGCCGGGGCAGGTGGTGCACACCTGGCGGGTGTTCCTGGACGACTCCGGGCGCGAAGTGGCGCGCGAGGACCTGGGGCGCAGCTCGTACAACCCCATGCCCAAGATCATCCTCGAGGGTCCACCGCTGCCAGCCCCGGCTCCGGCAGGCCCAGCCGCCGTCGAGGCGGAGCCGGCGCAGGAGGGGACGCCCGCAGCGCCGGCGGTGAGCGCCACCGGCACAGAGGGGCAGGTACAGTGAACGCTTCCCGGTACGGTCACCGTTGGAGGAACGGCGCGCGACCGGGCGCGGAGCAGGGG
>JARYMO010000102.1 GCA_029907055.1 Syntrophomonadaceae bacterium
CTGGCCCACATGACTCGTGGACGGGAAATCGACTGGGACAAACTGGACTACACGGTGCGGGTGGCGGTGAGGTTCCTGGATGACGTGCTGGAGGTGAACCGTTTTCCCCTGCCGCGTATCGCCCGGGCGACGCGGCGCACCCGCAAGATCGGACTGGGCGTGATGGGGTGGGCGGACATGCTCTTCCAGCTGCGCGTGGCCTACGATTCCGAGGCTGCGCTGGAGCTGGCGGAACAGGTGATGGGGTTCGTCAGCGAGCGGGGCCGGCAGGTCTCCGGGGAGCTGGCCCGCGAGCGGGGGCCGTTTCCGGCGTGGAAGAGGTCCATATTCTACCCGCACCGACCGTTGCGCAACGCCACGGTTACCACCATCGCCCCCACCGGCTCCATCAGCGCCCTGGCCGACACCACCTCCGGCATCGAGCCCGCGTTTGCGCTCCGTTTCAGCCGCCGCGTGCTGGACAACCGGGTGCTTGACGTGGTGAACCGCGTGTTCCTGGAGTACGCAGAGCGAGAATTGGGGCCGGCCGCGCGGGAGGCGGCGATGCGGGCGCTGCAGGAGCAGGGTTGCCTGGGGCAGACCAGCGGACTGCCGCCGCACGCCAAGGAGGTATTCAAGACGGCCCTGGAGATCGCTCCCGAGTGGCACCTGCGCATGCAGGCAGCATTCCAGCGCCACACTGACAACGCGGTGAGCAAGACCGTCAATCTGCCGGCGGAGACCGGTGTGCAACAGGTGGCCGAGATATTCAACCGTGCCCACGCGCTGGGCCTCAAGGGCATCACCGTTTACCGCTACGGGTCACGGGCCGATCAGCCCCTGGGGTCGCCGGTGACCTGTCGGGCGTGCCAGTGACGGTGGGGCATGCGCCGCTGCACAGGGAGCACCTGGCAGATGAGGAGGGATGGATGGTGTGGACGCTCTCGGCCAAGGCCGTCGTGCGCGACGGGCAGGGAAGGATACTGTTGATCCGGCGCTCGGCGGCTTCTCGCAACAACGCTGGCAAGTGGGAACTCCCGGGCGGCAAGGTCGATGGTGGGGAGTCCGTGGAGCAGGCGCTGCAACGGGAGGTGCGGGAAGAAACGGGCCTGCGGGTGGAAGTGTGCGGGGTGGCTGGGGCGGCCGAATCGGCGTGGGATTCCCGCCGCATCGCGTACCTCATCTTCACCGCGCAGCCTCACCCGGGGGAAGTCGTGCTGAGTGATGAGCATGACGCCTTCGCGTGGGTGGACGTGACGGAGCTGACCAGCTACGACATGCCCGCACAGTTTGCCAGCTTCCTGCGCCGGTACCTGGCGGATCGGTAACGCACTGCGGGCGCGGACACGGGTGGCGGGTGGTCGGCTGCGCCGGGGCACAGCCGGTGGTATACTGGCTTCAGGAAGGCGATTGCATCCGCAGGGTGAAGAGAGGAGGTATGCCAGTGCTTTCGGCCATGCCGTCGGGACTTGACCGGCTTGCGCCCGCCGATGTCGACCGCGAGATTCTGCGGGCGGGGCTCATCGCGGAACTCGATGCCATCAACCTCTACGAACAGATGGCAGCCCGGACAGCCAACGCGCTGCTCAAGAAGCTGCTGCTGGACATTGCCCGCGAAGAGAAGACGCACGTGGGCGAATTCCTGGCGCTGCTGCGCCGCCTCGACCAGGAGCAGGAAGGCGAACTGGCCGCCGGCGCCGCCGAGGTGGAGGAAATGAGCGAGTGAAGGAGGGATCGGGATGGGAACCGCGCGGTACTCACTGCCAGCGCTGCCTTACGGGTACGCTGACCTGGAACCCCTGATGTCCGAGCTGCAGCTCACCATCCATCACCAGAAACACCACCAGGCATACGTGGACGCAGCCAACGGCCTCCTGGACAAGTTGGCCCAGGCCCGGGCTGACGGGGTGGACCTCGACCTCAAGTCGACGCTGAAATCGCTCTCCTGGAACGTGGCCGGGCACGTGCTGCACTCGCTGTTCTGGGAAGGAATGGCCCCGGCCGGCCGGGGAGGACAGCTGGAGGGGCCGCTGGCGGAGGCGCTGCTGCAGGAATTCGGCAGCATTGAGCGCTTTCGCCGCGAGTTCACGCAGACCGCGGCCAGCGTGGAGGGGTCAGGCTGGACGGCCTTGACCCGCTGCTCCCAGACGGGACGGCTGTTGATCATGCAGGTGGAGAAACACAACGTCAACCTCTACCCCACCTTCGACATCCTGATGGTGGTGGATGTCTTCGAGCACGCCTACTACGTTGACTACCGCAACGATCGCGGCAAGTTCCTGGAGGCGTGGTGGGAACTGGTGAACTGGGAAGTGGTCGGTCGGCGGTTTGCCGCCTCGCGTGGCTGAGCTGGCGGAGCCGGCAAGAAGAGGCTGTTCGCGGCGGAGGGGGCCTGGTTCACCGGCCCCCTCCTCGTGCGCTCCGCCCTTTCTCCCTGGCCTGAAGGCTCACTTGGCGGCGAGGTCTTCGCTGCGCCCCACCGGTTGGTCGAGTACCATGTGATCTATGGCCAGCGGTTGCCCCTCCACCGTCATCAGCACGCGCCGGATGTCCGGGAATTCAGTCAGGGTGTTGACGATGGACTGCACGGTCATCGACTCGCCCGCGGCGCCGCCCCAGTGCTGGGTGTGCATCTCCTGGGAGAAGTCGACGTGGGCCACGTCCTCCTCGACGCTCACCGACAGGACCCGGGTGCCCGGGGGGATAGTGGGGCTGAGGTCCTGGTTGCGGGGGCCCTTGATGAGTTGCTCTACCGCGATGCGCAGCAGGTCTGGCAGCTGAATGTCGGCGGGGATGGACACGGTGCGGGTTTCCGCCACCACCGCGGTGGCGTCACGGTTTCCGAAGTACAGCGTGATGTCACGGCTGACCGTGCCCTCTCCGGGGTTGGGCAGGGGCTCCATGAAGCCCCTGGGCTGCCCGCTGGGCCCGATGAGTTCCTCCCCCTCCACCAGGATCTTGACCCGCCTGACCTCGGGGAACTGGGTGAGGGTATTGACCACCGAACCGACGCCGATGATTTCGGCGATGCTGCCGGGAAAGCGCGCGAACTCCTGGCTGACGTCCACCAGCAGGTCGCCGTCCTCCTGCAGGATGGTGCCGTAGACCCTGGTTTCGGGGGAGATGTTGGCGCGCAGCCCCTCGCTGCGGGGTCCCTTGACCAGTTCCTGCAGCACCACCTGGTACCGGTCGGCGCCCCGCGGGTAGGAGACGGAGCGCGTCTCGGTCAGCATCTTCTCGTTGCCCTGGTCCCCGTAGTAGAGGGTGACCGTTTCCGTGATGATGTCGCCTCCCGTCGGTGCCTGGGGCGCACACCCGGTCACCAGCGACACCATCGCCAGCACCGCCAGCAAGGCCCGTGCCCAACGCGTACCCATGCCGCCACCCCTTTCCTGCCCGCTCTGTCTCGCGCAATCCCTGCTTCCATTATAGTGTACCATGGTGTACACGCCGCTCTTGCGACTGCGGGAGGCCCGGCAACGGACCAGGGCGAGGAGCGTGGCGCAGCTGACATCCTCGCCCGTGCAACGAGGCTGGGCGGCGATGGCCAGCGCGGCGCGGCCGGGGGGCAGGAACGGCTAGTTTCGCAGCCGGCGGCGTGCGGTGTCGAGGGAAACCACCCGGCTGCCCTCGCCCGCCCCCAGCTGTACCCGCATCACCTCCAGGAATGCGTCGACCAGCTCCGGGTCGAAGTAGGTCCCCCGCCCCGATTCGATTTCGGCCAGAGCCGTCTCCGGGCTCAACGCCCGCCGGTACGGGCGGTCGGTGGTCATGGCGTCGTAGGTATCGGTGATGCGCAGGATGCGGGCCAGCAGCGGGATGCCCTGGCCCTTGAGACCCGCCGGGTATCCGCTGCCGTCCCAGTTCTCGTGGTGGTGGAGGACCGAAGCCGCGGCCCGGCTCAGTTGCGGCAGCGAGTTGACGATGTCGCTGCCCCACACGCAGTGCATCTTGAGGTCGTAGAATTCCTGGGTGGTCAGCCGTTCCGGCTTGTTGAGCAGGTCGCGCTCCACCTCGATCTTGCCGATATCGTGCAGGAAGGCGGCGTAGCGCAGCAGCTTGGTCTCTTCGGGAGGAAGACCGATGTGCTCGGCCAGCAGCAGGCTGTAGCGCATGACACGCTCCGAGTGCCCGAAGGTGTACCGGTCCTTGGCGTTGATGACCAGGATCAGGGTTTGTACCGAGTTGAGCAGGCTCTTCTCGTCTTCTTCCACCATCTCCAGCAGCTCGTCGAAGACAGAGGAAAAGGTGACCACCCGGTGGTCCGCGAGGAATTTGGCCTTGTACAGGGCCTGGTCAGCGTGGCGCACCAGCTCGCGCGCGGTGCGGGCGTGTTCGGGCAGGCTGGCGACGCCGCAGGACACGCTGACCGACACCGGGAAGGGTTCCCTGCCCTCCGGGTCGGGCAGGATGAGGTCCACGTCCTCAATGCTCCGGCGCAGGTGCTCGGTGATGGTGGTGGCGTCGGCGGCGTCGAGGCCCGGAAGCAGCACCGCGAACTGGTCGCCGCCAAATCGTGCGGCCAGGGCCCCGGGGGGCAGCGCCGCCCTCAGCGTCCGTCCGATATGCGCCAGCAGGCGGTCTCCCTGCAGGTGACCATGTTCTTCGTTGAACAGCCGGAACTTGCGGAGGTCGATGAGCGTCATCGACAGCGGTTGCTGATCCCCTGCCGATTCCACCAACGCGGCCAACTGCTGCTGAAAACGCCGGTGGCTGGCCAGGCCGGTGAGGGGGTCGACATCGACCAAACGGGCCAGCAGACCCTGCTGGTGCTGCTCGAGGGAAAGGATTCCGGCCCCCGCCCACCCGCACAGGGCCATGAGGGCGGCCGGAGCCGCGTTCAGTGCGACTGCGGTACCGGCTGACAGGCCGCCCGCCAGGACATCGCCGCCGAGGCAGAGGAGCGCACCGGCAGCGGCCCCCGCCAGCGCGGTCCGCAGCCCGCAGACTGAGCCCATGACCAGCATGGGCGCTGCCAGCAGGACGCGGGCAGTGGGGGCCTGGTGCCAGGCGAGCGCAACCGTTGCCGCCGACGAGAAAAGCGGAAGGGCCAGGTAGACCGCCGTGCGCCAATCGCGCGCGCTGGCCGTGAGGGCCAGCCGCCCCCTCCAGTACAGTACCGCCAGCACCAGGCTGCCGGCCGCCGCCACCACCGCCAGGACGCCCACCGCCAGGCCCCAGGGGGGGCCAGGGGCCGCCGCACGGCAGCCAGCCACGGATGCCACCAGGACCAGCAGCGCGCAGGTCGCGTGCGCGATCCCCCGGTGATCATGGAACATCCGGATGTATTCCCGTTCCCATTCCAACGCCGTCACTCCCGCCCACGGCACTCCGGGCCGCCACCGCGGACCTGACCAGGGTTGCCCCGCCTCGCCGGTCCGGCTGGAATTGCCTTCGTGTGGAATATCGGATATGGATGGGATGGGCTTTACTGCCCGGCCGCTGGGGGAACGTCAGGCATCAGGGGACGGCATCCCGCAGCTGGTGGTCCGGCAGCGGGCACGGGGGCAGTTGCACGCGCTCGTCAAGCGTGATGTCCTCCACCGCCTCGGGCGGACAGCCTCCCTCCTGACCCGGCTGCGCGATGTTGGCCCGATACAGGGTCCCCTGGTGGCGCGGATCCCGGCAGATGGAGACCGTTGCCTGACCAGCAGGCGGACCGGTGTGGATGGTGCAGTAGTCGGTGGGGGGCGTATCCCCCCGCAAGAAGAGCTTGCGCACGGGAGCGGGGCAGTACTGGGTGGCCAGCAGACCGGATTCCGGGCAGATGGCGTAGGTGGTGTGCAGCTGGTCGCAGGTGCGGGTGGGGGCGGCTTCCCTGGTCACGAAATCGGTGACCAGCAGGTTCTGGGGGCAGGAGGGGGAGGGCAGCAGGCCGGAAACCCCGCACACCGTTACCTGGACGATGCCGCTGGG
>JARYMO010000103.1 GCA_029907055.1 Syntrophomonadaceae bacterium
TCTTAAAACGCACCGGATCATAGATGCGTTTGAACTGGTTGACCCCCAGCTCGCGGGCCACCCCTCGCGTGGTCTTGCAGCGGGCAAAGGCCCGTTCCAGTATCTGGCGTTCCACCCGCTCCATGGTCAGTTTCAGTGGCTCACTGCCCAGCCTCCCGTCCAGCGGCGACAGCCCCTGCCGCGAATGCGCGGCCAGGCTGGCAGGCAGGTCTTCGCGCCGGATAATGTCGTGGGGGGTGGTGACCACCAGCCGTTCCACCAGGTTCTCCAGCTCGCGCACGTTGCCCGGCCAGCGGTGCTCGAGCAGGACGTCAAGGACCTCGGGGGCCACGTGCTTGCGCATCCCGTACTGCTGGTTGAACTTGTTCAGGAAGTGGGCCACCAGCGAGGGGATCTCCTCCCGCCGCTCGCGCAGCGGGGGGACCTGGATAGGCACCACGTGCAGGCGGTAGAAGAGGTCCTCGCGGAACGCCCGGTCCTTGACCATCTGTTCCAGGTCACGGTTGGTGCCGGCCACGATGCGCAGATCGACCCTGACCGGGCGCACCCCGCCGACACGGGTGAACTCCTTCTCCTGCAGCACGCGTAACAGCTTCACCTGCAGTCCCAGCGGCAGTTCGCCTATCTCGTCCAGGAAGAGCGTGCCCTGGGAAGCCAGCTCGAAGAGGCCGGCCTTGCCCTCCTTGCGCGCCCCGGTGAACGCCCCGTCCTCGTACCCGAACAACTCTGATTCCAGCAGGTTGGCGGGGATGGCCCCGCAGTTCACGCGGATGAAGGGACCCTTGCGGCGCGGGCTGTGGGCGTGGATGGTCTCGGCGATGAGCTCCTTGCCCACCCCGGACTCCCCCTGGATGAGGATGGTGGAGTCCACCTGGGCCGCCCGCATCACCACCTGCATGAGGTCACGCATCTTGGGCGAGCTGATTACCAGGCGGTCGTCGGCATAGCGGATGCGCATCTGCTGCAGTTCGGTCTCGTAGTGCCGCGACAGCCCGCTGGCCTGCTCGAGCTGCTGCTGCAGGAGGTTGAGGTCGGTGATGTCCCGCACGTTGGTGACCACCCGGAACACCCGGCCCTCGCCGTCGAACACCGGGTTGCCGGTCACCAGGGCCACCCTGCCATTACCGAACTCCTGCACCGCGGTGACCGTTTCGCCTTTCTCCAGTGCCTCCAGCGTCGCCGACCGCTCCATGATGCCCTCCGCGATGAGATCAGCCAGCTTCCGCTCCAGCACCGCTTCCATCGGCAGCCCGGTGATGCGTTCGTGGGCCCGGTTGACCCTCACGATCGTGCCCTGCGCATCGGTCACCACCAGCCCGTCGAAGGAAGACTCGATGATGGCGTCCAGTTCCGCGTTGAGCTGCCTGACCGACTCCAGCTCCCGCGACACCGCTTCCAGCTCGGAGATGTCCTGCAGCACCGCCACCGCTCCCACCACCTTGCCCCCCCTCATGATGGGGGTGCGGTTGGAGAGGAACCATTTCCCGTCCAGGCAGATCTTCTGGGAGGTGGCAGCCTGGCCGCTGATGAGGGTCTCCAGCAGGCGGCTGGTGAAGAAGGTGGCCTTGACGCTCTTGCCCACCACCTCGTCCGCCCGGCGGGAGAAGACCTTCTCTGCCGAACGGTTGAAGGTGGTCACCACGCCGCGCTGGTCGACGACCACGATGGCATTGTGCATGGAATCGATGACGGTCTTGAGCTCGTTGCAGGTGCTGGACAGGCGGGCCAGGAACATCCGCGCCTGGTCGCCAGGGGTGAGCATGCCGATGAGTTTTTCGCCGCTGACCACCGGCAGCGAGGCGCTCAACAGGGCCTCCGGGACCTGGTCGTCCGGCCGCATCGCCGTGTCGCGGCAGGGCTCCAGCACCCCTTCCAGGGGGGCGTCCAGGTCATCGCCGCGACTGGCGACACGCAATACCTGGCGGCGGCTCACTGTTCCCACCAGGCGGCCGCTGCCATCCAGCACCGGCAGGGTATCAACGTCGTACTCCGCGAAGAGTGCCGCCGCCTGGCGTATGGGGTGCCGTGGCTGCAGGGCAGGCGGCGCCGCGGACATGACTTCCCTGACCCTCACTCCATCCACTCCTTCCGGACTGGCTCTATGCCCATTGTACCAACTTCCTGCCGGCCCATGAAGTGCAGCGGGCAGGGTGTCCCCGTCCTTTTCGTTACGGCGATTCTCTGCTATGCTGATAGTAGCGTGCGGGCCGCTGGGCGCCGGCAGAGAAGGCCGCCGCCGGGCCCGCACTTGAGCGGCCCGGGAGAGAGAGATATGCTTGGCCTACAAATTACTTGTTGACTCCCTATTTGTACCGCTACTACACTGGAAGCAAGAGGCCAGGTGCCCGGCAGGCGCGCAGCCCGGCCGTCCCAGCGAGGCGAGAGCGAGCGTGAGGGAGCAAAGGAGGAGGGTAACGTGGATTTCAGACTGACCGAAGAGCAGGAGTTGATCAGGGCTAACATCAGGGAGTTCTGCCAGCAGTACCTGGACCCCATTGCGGTGGAGATCGACGAGAACAGCCGTCACCCGCAGGAGGTGTTCGACCGGCTGGCAGAAATGGGGTTCATGGGCATGCCGTACCCGCAGGAATACGGGGGAGCGGGGACCGATTTCCTCACCTACGCCATGGTGGTGGAAGAGATCTCCCGTTCCTGCGCCGGCACCGGGTTCACCTTCTCCTGTCACACCGGCCTGGGTACAGGCCCCATCTACGAGTACGGCACCGAGGAACAGAAGCAGAAGTACCTGGTCCCCCTGTGCAAGGGGCAGAAGTGGGGGGCCTTCGCGCTCACCGAGCCTGGCGCGGGCACCGATGTCAATGCCGCCACCACCGTGGCCGTGGCGGACGGCGACGAGTGGGTGATCAACGGCACCAAGACCTTCATCTCCCAGGGCACCTTCGCCGATATCTTCATCGTCTTCGCCCGCACCGACCCCGCCGCCGGCCCCAAGGGCATCTCGGCCTTCATCGTCACCAAGGACAACCCGGGCCTGAAGGTAGGCGAGCACTTCCGGAAAATGGGCATCCGCTGCTCGCAGACGGCAGAGATCATCCTCAAGGACTGCCGGGTCCCGCGCAGCGACATGCTGGGCAAGGAGGGCAACGGCCTGCGCATGGCCATGGCCAGCCTGGACAACGGCCGCATCGGCATCGCCGCCCAGGCGGTGGGCATCCTGCAGGCGGCCCTGGACGAATCCCTCAAGTACGCGTCCCAGCGCATCCAGTTCAACAAGCCCATCGGGCGCCAGCAGGCCATCCAGTGGATGATCGCCGACATGGCTACCGACCTGGCGGCAGCGCGCCACCTCACCTACCACGCGGCCACGCTCAAGGACCAGGGGCTGCCCTACACCAAGGAAGCCTCCATGGCCAAGCTCTTCGCCTCCGAGGCCGCCATGCGGCACGCCTCCAAGGCCGTGCAGATCCACGGTGGCTACGGCTACATGAAAGGCCAGAAGGTAGAGCGCCTGCTGCGTGACGCCAAGATTACCGAGATCTACGAGGGGACCTCCGAGGCCCAGCGCATGGTCATCGCCGGCAACGTGATGCGCTGAGCAGGCGTCGACGTCCCCAGGGCTCTTCCGGGGGCCCTCCAGGCTGCCAGCAGCGGGCCGGACGCCCCGCCTGGAGGGCCTTCGAGTCTGTAATGCGAGCGAGGCGAGAACGATGCCGGATATCATTACCTGCTTCAAGTGGGCGGTGGACGAAGCGGACATCAGGCCGCAGGCGTCGGGGGAAGTGGCGCTGGACCGCGTGGGCTACAAGATCAGCGAGTACGACCGCAACGCGCTGGAGGCGGCGGCCCAGCTCAAGGAGGCCCACGGGGGTTCGGTGACCGCCATCACGGTCGCCACCCCGGCTGCCAAGAAAGGGCTCAAGGACGCCCTCTCCCGCGGTCCTGACCGCGCCTGCTTCGTCAACGACGCCGCCTTCGATGCGCTGGAGCCTGCCCAGACCGCTGCCCTGCTGGCAGGGGTCATCAGGGACAGGCTGCCCTTTGACCTCATCCTGTGCGGCGAGGGCTCCAGCGACCTCTATGCCCAGCAGGTCGGTCCGCGCCTGGCCCAGGAGCTGGGCATCCCCTGCGTGACCTACGTGAACCGCATCACCCTGGAAGGCAGCACCCTGCTGGCCGAGCGTAAGCTGGAGGACGGCATAGAGGTGGTCAAGGTCGAATTGCCGGCCCTGGTCACCGTCCTGCCCGACATCAATACCCCCCGCATCCCCGGCCTCAAGGACACCCTGGAGGCCTCCAAGAAGCCGGTGCAGTCGGTAGGCCCGGGCGAGGCCGGGGGAGAGTTCCCCGCTCGCCTGCAGACCGTGGCACTCCGGGCCACCAGCATGGAACGCCGCTGCGTCCGCTTCCCGGCGGACGACGCGGGCATCCGCGAGCTGGTGGAAGCGCTGCGCAAGAGCGGCGCCATCGGATAGGAGGCGAGGATGATGGCAGGAATCTGGGTGGTAGCTGAACACGCTGACACGGCACTGGAACTGCTCACCCCCGCCCGCCAGGTGGCCGACAGCCTGGGGGGACCGGTGGTGGCGGTGTGGCTGGGGAGACAGGAAGCCCCTCCCCTCTTCGCCCATGGCGCAGACGAGGTGCTGGTATGCACGCACGGCGGCGACGACCAGCCGCTGGAGGCCCAGGTGCCGGTGCTGGTGGCCGAGGCGCTGCAGGCCCAGCCGGAAGCCATCCTGGTAGGGGCCAGCCTGCGCGGCCGCGAGGTGGCCGCCCGCATGGCGGCTGCCCTGGGCACTGGACTGGGAAGCAGCTGCGTGGCGCTGCGGGTGCGTACCGACGGGCTGGTGGAGATGGACCGCCTGGTGTTTGGCGGCCGCGCGGTGCAGACGGTGGTGTGCACCACCCGGCCGCAGATGGCCACCGTGGCCCCCCGCACCTTCTCCCCTGCGCCCCCGGTAGAGGGCCGCAGCGGCACGGTCCGCACCCTGCCTGCCCCGCCGCCGTCGCCGGTGACGGTGGTGGAGCGGAAGCCGAAGCCTGCCGTGTCGGGAGACGTGGCCGGGGCGCGGGTGGTGGTGTGCGTCGGCCGGGGAATGGAGCGGGAGGAAGACCTGGAGATGGCGCGGCGCCTGGCCGATATCCTGGGCGGCGAGGTGGGGTGCACGCGCCCCATCGCGGAAGAGTATCACTGGCTGCCCGAACACACCTACATCGGGCTGTCGGGGCAGCAGGTGAAGCCTGAACTGTACATCGGCATCGGAGTGTCCGGGCAGATCCAGCACGTCATCGGCATCACCGACGCCAGGGTCATCGTGGCCATCAACCGCGACGAGAAGGCGCCCATCTTCGAGATGTCCGACTTTGGCATCGTGGGCGACCTCTACCAGGTGGTGCCGCGGCTGGTGGACGAGCTGACCCGGGCACTGGGGAAATAGGATGTGATGTGACATGGCAGATGACAGGTTTACCGCCATCGTCGTGGGCGCCGGCCCGGCCGGTGCCTCCACGGCCCTGGTGCTGGCCCGCCAGGGGGTGGACGTACTGCTGGTCGAACGGGCGGAGACGCCTGGCAGCAAGAACATGTTCGGCGGACGCATGTACTCCTGGGCCCTCCATCGCCTGCTCCCCGGGTTCTGGGAGGAAGCGCCGGTGGAGCGAGTAGTCACGCGCGAGGTCCTCACCCTGCTGGAGGGGGAGAGGGCCCTCAGCCTGTCCTTCCAGGACCCGGCCTGGGGCCGTCAACCCTGCCATTCCTTCACCCTGCTGCGGGCGGACTTCGATGCCTGGCTGGCCGCCAAGGCCGAGGAAGAAGGGGCCGTCCTGGCCGCCGGCATCCGCGTGGACGACCTGCTGTGGGAAGAGGGCAAGGTGGCCGGCATCCGCGCCGGTGACGACGAGATCCGCTCCGAGGTG
>JARYMO010000104.1 GCA_029907055.1 Syntrophomonadaceae bacterium
AAGCCCTGGGCGTGCAGCCGCGGCACCACCAGGTAGGGGTGGGCCTGGCGCAGGGCCTCGCGATCGAACGGAAGCGCCGGCCTCCCGCCCGTCCCTTCGCCGCCGGCGCTGGGGCCGGGGTCGGGGGCCGCGGCAGGTTCCGCGGGCTGGGATTGCAGGCGCTGCAGGCGCTCCTCGAGCTCGGCCACCATGTGCTGCGATACCAGCAGGGCGTTCTCCATGGCCGCCTCCAGGTCCTGGCGGACCATGCTGGCCTCCTCGCTGACCTCCCGCACCTCGCGGGTGAAGTCGCGGATGAAGCGCTCCTGCTGGCGCACGCTGTACAGGGCGGTCACGATGAGCACCAGCGCCATGGTGACCAGGAACGTCACCCAGCTCATGGCCTCACCTCACGCGCGCAGGTCGATGGTGTGGCCCAGCGGGCCGAGGTCCACCGCCTTCTGCTGTTCCTTATTCTCCCTTTCCCGCTCGTTTCCTGCTCCCGGCTGGCGCTTTTTTTGCTCCCCTTCCCGCTCCTGCCGCTCGCGCACCCGCGCCTCCTCCCCGCGCGGGGAGCGCTGCACGGTGGTCTGCTCGCGGATGCCCTGCTGCACCAGCTGGTGCACGAACTCCTGCTGGCGGTTCTCGTGGTCGTGCTGCTGGACGTGCTGCACGCGCGAGACCTCGCTCACCCGCGGCAGCATTACCTGCAGGTCGACGGTGCGAATGGTCATCTTCCCCACCCCGTTCCTAGCGCGCGGAGGTGGTCTTCACCTCTCCCTCCTCGAGCACGAACATCACCGACTTCAGGGGGTCGTTGAGGGCGCAGGCGGCCCGGCCGATGGTGACGTGCACCCCGGGGTGGGCGACCTCGCGGGCGATGACCCGCCCCCCCTGGCTGCGGGCGAACTCCGCCTCCAGCTGCTGCCGCCGCTCCTCCATGGCCTGCAGCTGCCCGCGCAGGGCCTGGTACTCTTCCACCAGCTTGATGAGCGCCTGGCGCCGCTTCTCGGGCAGGTTGTGCACCGACCCCATCGACTGCTGGGCCACCGCCAGGTTGCGCGAGACCACCTCGAACTGCTGCTTGAGCTCGCGGTAGCGGGGGGCCAGGGCGCGGTACTCGTCGCGCAGGGCGGGGTCGATGCCCACCTCGATGAAGGTCTGCGGGGCCAGCGGGGAGCCCAGCACGCGGGCCGAGACCTCTTCGCGCGCCTGCAGGTGGCCGCCCACGATGGTGGCCTTGCGCCCCTCCACCTGCACGCTGCCGCCGCTGCCCACCGCCGACTGGATGATGGCGTCCTGCACCATGACGTCGCCGCCGGCCGCCACGCGCCCGTTCTCGATGAAGCGGGCGGCCACGAAGCCGCCGGCCTGCACCCAGCCCTTGTCGCCGCTGGCGATGCCCTGGCGCACGGTGACGTTGCCCTGCGCCAGCACCTGGGCAGCGGGCTCGATGACGCCGCGCACCTCCACGTCGCCGCCGGCCTTGACCAGGAAGCCGCCCTTGACGCTGCCGCCCACCACCACGTGGCCCACGAAGTCGATGTTGCCGGTGTGGAAGTCCACGTCCCCCGGCACCTCGTAGACCGGCAGCACCGACACCCGCCCGTCGGCCACGCTCACCTGGCCGTCGATGGCGGCGTACAGGCAGGCGCCGCTGTCGTCGAAGTCGGTGTTCTTGCCGCGCTTGAGCAGCGCCGGGCGGCCGGGGCGGAAGGGCACCTCCTGCCCCAGCACGGTGCGGCCGGGGATGCCGGGCTGTGGATCGATGCGGCGCGCCAGCAGGGTGCCGCGGGTGACGTTGACGATGCGGCTGACGTTGTGGAAATCGACGCGGCCGTCCTGGCCTTCGGCGGGGGAGAGGCGCTGCGCCGCCAGTTCGACGCAGTACTCTATGTAGCCGTCCTGCCCAGGCACCGCAGGGGTGCCGCGGGCGACGCAGATCATCTGCTCGGCGTTGAGGGGGTTGAGGACCTGCTCCAGGGCGGAGGGGTCGATGCCGTGAACCACGCCCGCCCGGGCCAGGGCTTCCTCCACCTGCTGGCGGGTGACCGGGCGGCCGCCCTCGCCGGGCGCGGTGGCGGTGAGGTGGGCCTCCATGCCATCGCGGGTGATGTAGAGCCTGAGTTCGCCGTCGCGGGGTAAGGGTGCCTCTGCGCTGGTCATGGGGTCGTGCTCCTCGGCCCAGCCGATGGCGTCACATCACCATCTGCTGTTTCTTCTTGCTCAGCCGCCCGCGCAGGCGCAGGATGGACTTGGAGTGCAGCTGGGAGATGCGCGACTCGGAGAGCCCCAGCACCTCGCCGATCTCCCGCAGCGTCAGCCCCTCGTAGTAGTAGAGCTGCACCACGGTCCGCTCCTTCTCCGGCAGCCTGCTGATGGCGTCGGCCAGCATCTGCTTGGACTCGCCCAGCTCCAGCAGGGACAGCGCGTCCTCCGCCTTGTCGTCGCGGATGACGTCCGCCACGCGCTTGCTCTTGTCGCCGCCCTCGTCGCCGGGCAGAAAGTCCTCCAGGTATACTATCGTCGCCAGGTTGACATCTCTTAAGAGGTCCTGGAATTCTTCCACGCTGATGCCGAGGGCGTCGGCCATCTCCTGGTCGGTGGCCGAGCGGCCCAGGTTGTTCTCCACCACCGCGTAGTGCTTCTCCAGCTCCTTGACCTTCTGCCGCACCGAGACCGGCACCCAGTCCATGGCGCGCAGGCCGTCGATCATGGCCCCCTTGATGCGCACCAGGGCGTAGGTCTCGAACTTGACCTTGCGGGTGTGGTCGAAGCGGTTGATGGCGTCGATGAGCCCCTCGATGCCGCAGGAGATGAGCTCGTCCATTTCCACCAGGGAGGAAAGGTTGACGATGAGGCGGCCAGCGATGTACTTCACCAGCCCGGCGTAGTTGAGGATGAGTTCGTCGCGGGCCTCCAGGTCGCCGCGCTCCTTGAAGGCCACCCACAGGGGGGTGAGGTCCGGCTTGGCAGGCTTCATCATATTACCCTCTCTCCGTGCCCGATGGTGCGCACCACCAGCGCGGCGGTGGCCAGGTGGAAGACGATGGTACGGCCGTAGTTGCCGCCGGTGTCCCGCGCCACCAGCCGGATGCCGCGCCGCTGCAGTTCCTCCTCCACCGCGGCGACGTTGCGTGCTCCAATGTTCATAATATCACTTTGTCCGGCGAAGGCAAACATCTGTGCCCCGCCGGCTATCTTGGCCCGCAGGCGTTCCTGCCGGGCGCCCTCCCGCAGCAGGGTGGTGACCAGCAGGGCGATGCCGCTGTCGGCGAACTTGGCCGGGTTCTGCCCCGGGCGGCCGCTGCGGTCGCTGGGCAGCATGACGTGGGCCATGCCCCCCACCCGGGTGACCTCGTCCCACAGGCACACCCCCACGCAGGAGCCCAGGCCGGAGGTGACCAGGCTGTGCGGGGCGCGCGCCGTCTTGAGGTCGGCCATCCCCACCTGGATGGGTGCGCTCACGGGGCGTCCACCTCGAGGGCCTGCAGGATGTGCTCCAGCGCCCCGGGGTCGGGCAGCATGAAGAGCAGCCCGATGACGTCCAGCCCGGCGGCGGCGAAGCAGGTCTCCATCACCAGCGCCTGGTCGCTGACCTCCCCGTACTGGGCCAGCACCGCGTCCAGGATGGCGCCGGCCATGTCCAGCGCGAAGGCCGGCACCGAGGGGAGGAAGGCCAGCCCGGTGAGTTCGGCCAGGGCGTTGCCGTAGGCGGAGGCCACGATGTTGCCCAGCTCCTGCAGGGCCGACACCCCCATCTCGTCCAGGGCCACGGTGGTGCCGGGCTCCCGCTGCATGAGCACGTCCACCATCTGCAGCGCCCGCTCCACCTCCAGGGCGAAGAGGACGCGCGCCGGCGCCTCTCCCGACAGGTACAGGAACACGCAGGCCACTGGCACCTCGGGGCCGCCCAGCAGGTCCGCCACCTGGTCGAAGGGCAGCAGCTCCACCCGCGGCACCGCCATTTCCACCCGGGCCTGCACCATGGTGGCCAGAGCGGTGGCGGCGTTGCCGGCGCCGATGTTGACCACCTCGCGCAGGGCGTCCAACTGCAGGGGGGTCAGGCGCGTGTAGTCCTCGCTCATGGCCGCGCCTCCGCCGCGGGCCCGGCCGCGTCAGGGGCGGCGTCCAGCAGCCGCCCGGGGTCCAGCAGCACCAGCAGGCAGCCGTCCACCTTGCCCACTCCCCACACCGCGTCGCTGTGGGTCATGCCGTAGGCGCCGCCGGTGTCCTCGATGTCGGCGCGCGCCAGGCGCATGACGTCGGAGACCTCGTCGACGATAAACCCCGCCCGGGTGTCCTGGTGCTCGAAGACGATGATGCGGGTCTCCTCCCCCAGCTCGGGGTCCGGCATGCCGAAACGGCGGTGCAGGTTGAGGATGGGGACGATGGTGCCGCGCAGGTTGATGACGCCCTGGATGCCGGCCGCCGCCCGCGGCACGCGGGTGATGCCGGTGACCCGGTTGATCTCCTGCACGGCCAGGATGTCCACCGCGTAGCGCTCGCTGCCCAGGCGGAAGGCCACCACCTGCAGGTCGCCCGCGGCGGGCGCCTGCCGCTCCGCTCCCGCGGCCGGGCCGGCCAGGCCGGGCGCGGACCCGGGGCTGCTGTTGATAGGTATCTCCATGTCTTCCCGTCCTTTCGTGTATCCGGTGCCGGGTCGCGCCTACACCAGGGTGGCCACGTCCAGGATGAGCGCCACCTGGCCGTCACCCAGGATGGTGGCGCCGGCGATGCCGCTGGTGCCTGCCAGCAGGCGGCCCAGCGACTTGATGACGATCTCCTGCTGCCCCAGCAGGTTGTCGCACACCAGGCCCAGCTGGCGCTCGCCCTTGCGCACCACCACCACGTAGGCCTCGTCCGCCGCGGCCTGGCCGTTGCCGTTGCCCAGGGCGGCCGCCGCGCCCGGCACCTCCAGCAGGGAATGCAGGCGGGCCAGCGGCAGCACCGCGCCCCGCAGCAGCATGACCTCCTGGTTCTGCACCGTCTTCAGGTCGGCGGCGCTGACCATGGTGGTCTCGTCCACCGAGCCCAGCGGGATGGCGTAGGTCTCGCCCCCCACCTCCACCAGCAGGGCCTGGATGATGGCCAGGGTGAGGGGCAGGCGGATGCGGAAGGCGGTGCCGCGCCCGGGGCGCGAGTCGACCGCGATCTCGCCGTTGAGGGCCTCGATCTTGCTCTTCACCACGTCCAGCCCCACCCCGCGGCCGGAGATGTCGGTCACCGCGGCGGCGGTGCTGAAGCCGGGCTGGAAGAGCAGGGCGATGACGGCCTCGTCGCTCATCTGCTCCGCCTCGCGCTCGGAGAGGAAACCCTTCTCCACCCCGCGCGCGCGCACGGCGGCGGGGTCGATGCCGCGGCCGTCGTCGCTGACCTCGATGAAGACGTTGTTGCCCTGGTGGCGGGCGCTCAGGCGCAGCAGGCCGCTGCGTGGCTTGCCCAGCGCCTCCCGCTCCTGGGGGGCCTCCATGCCGTGGTCGATGGAGTTGCGCAACAGGTGCAGCAGGGGGTCGCCGATCTCGTCGATGACCGTGCGGTCGAGCTCGGTCTCCTCCCCTTCCATGACGAAGTCGATCTCCTTGCCCAGCTCGTGGGCCAGGTCGCGCACCATGCGCGGGAAACGGTTAAAAACCTGCTTGACCGGCACCATGCGCACCTTCATCACCACGTTCTGCAGGTCGGTGGTGATGCGATCCACCTGCTCGATGGTCTCGATGAGCTCGGGCAGGCGCTGCTGGGCGGCGATCTGTTCCAGCCGCCCCTTGTTGATGACCAGCTCCCCTACCAGGTTGAGCAGGGAGTCCAGCTTCTCGATGTCCACCCGCACCGTCTGGCGGGTGCGGGGAGTCCT
>JARYMO010000105.1 GCA_029907055.1 Syntrophomonadaceae bacterium
TGGCGTCGTACGCGTCCAGGTAGTGGCGGATGGGCTCGCCGAACAGCACCACGTCGGGCTTGAGCACCGCACCGCACTGGGGACAGGGGGGGGCTGTCTGCGGGCAGGAGTTGATGTAAGAGGCGTCCACGCTGTGCGCAGGGTTGGCGAGACAGACGAAACGGTCGGCATTGCCGTGGATGGCGAACACCCGCTTGCTCCCTGCGCGCTGGTGAAGGTTGTCGATGTTCTGTGTCACCACGGCGCTGATGCGGCGCTTGCGTTCCAGCTCTGCCAGTACGCGGTGCGCGAGGCTGGGCTCAACCGGGGGGAACATGAAGTGCTGCCGGTAGAAGGACCAAAACCCCTCGGGATTGCGGCGGAAGGCGTCGATATTAATAATGTTCATGACCCGCTGCTCGCCCAGCTGGCGGTAGATGCCGTCGGCTCCCCGGAAGTCTGGTATGCCGGCTTCCGTGCTGATGCCGGCCCCTGTCACTACCACGGTGTTGCGCGAACGGGAGAGGATGTCGACGATGCGGTCCAGGCTGTCAGGTGCCACGTGCACCACTCCTTTCCCCTCCATTCTAACACCCGCTCCTGACCTCGCAAGGAGGGCCGGCGCAGGGCGGTCGAGCAGGAGAACGCCGCGCGGGGGTTGAATACCTTATGGGTGACGGCGGGCCCCGGGGCATGACGGACTACGCCCGCGGTCGTCTTGGCTGCGCGGGACGACGGAGGAGGAATACCGTGGCGGAAGAAGTTCAACTGGTCGTGTTCACGCTGGCCTCCGGCTCCCAGGTGTGCGAGTACGGGGTGCCCATCACGCAGGTGCAGGAGATCAACCGTCTCACGGCTCCCACCAGGCTCCCCCAGGTCCCCGACTTCATCGAGGGAGTCATCAACTTGCGGGGGAAGATCATCCCGGTCATCGACCTGAAGAAGCGCTTTGGCATGGAGGTTACCGCGACCACGGCCAGCTCGCGCATCGTGGTAGTGGAAGCAGGGGGCCACACCGTCGGCCTGGTGGTCGACGACGTCACCGAGGTGCTGCGCATCCCGCTGGCCAGCATCGAACCCCCGCCGGCGGTCATCGGCGGGGTTACCGCGGAGTACCTGGCCGGGGTAGGCAAGGTGGGGCAGCGACTGCTCATCCTGCTGGACATGACCCGCATCCTCACCGAGGGGGAAAAGACCGAACTGACGGGAATGGAGCAGTTGCGGGCAGGCTAGCGGGGCAGGGAGGCCCGACCAGGCCCGCAGGGGAGGGAGGACCCGGCGTGTTGCTGGTGGGGGTGGACATCGTCGAGATCGAGCGAGTGCGGCGGGTGGCGCTGCGGGTGCCCCGTTTCCAGCGGCGGCTCTTCACCCCCTCCGAGCAGGAAGAGTGTGCCGGCCGGGCTGACCCCTTTCCTTCCCTGGCGGCGAGGTTTGCTGCCAAGGAGGCATTTCTCAAGCTGCACCCGGAGCTGGCAGCCGGAGTCGGGTTCCGGGAGATAGAGGTCCTGCGCGGTCCGCTGGGCAAACCGCTGCTGCGGGCGAGCGGAAGGGCGCTCGAGAACCTGCGCGCGCTGAGGGTGGCAGAAATCGATGTCAGCCTGTCGCATTCCCGCAGTCACGCGGTGGCAGTGGTGGTGGCGAGGGGCGAACGCTGAGAGGGTGGTGGCAGTGAAGGTCGTATCCGCGCGACAGATGCGGGCCATCGACCAGCTCGCCATGAGCGAGTTCGGCATTCCCGGTATCGTGCTGATGGAGAATGCCGGTCTGCAGGTGGTGGAGGCAGTGCGCACCGCCCTGCAGGGACTGAACAAGGGTGCGGTGGTGGTGGTCTGCGGCACGGGCAACAATGGCGGCGATGGCATGGTGGTGGCGCGCCACCTGCTGCAGGCCGGCCTGCACGTGGAGTCCTTCCTGGTCGGGGAAGAAAGCGGGTTGACGGCTGACGCGCTGACCAACTACACTATCCTGCGGGCGCTGGGAGCCGTTCCCCGGCCGGTGCGCCGGGAAGAAGACCTGGAAGGGCTGGCCCACGCGCTGGTGCGCAGTGACCTGGTGGTGGATGCCCTTTTCGGCACCGGTTTTCACGGGCAGCTGCCGCCGCTGGCAGCCGGGGTGGTGCGGGTGCTCAACGCCTCGGGGCGGCCGGTGGTGTCGGTCGACATTCCCTCGGGGGTGGACGCCGACAGCGGACGCGTGGCGGGAGAGGCAGTGCAGGCCACCTGGACGGTGACCCTGGGGCTGCCCAAACGGGGCCTGTTCGCTGAGCCGGGCCGCAGTCACGCCGGCATCCTGACGGTGGCCGACATCGGCCTGCCGCGCCGGCTCACCGAAGACCCGGAGCTGCGTGACCATGTCGTGACCGAGGACATGGTGGCGCCGCTCTTCAGGCCCCGCCCGGCTGCCACCCACAAGGGCGACTTCGGACACGTCCTGGTGGTGGGGGGGTCGGTGGGGATGACCGGGGCGGTCATCATGGCCAGCCACGCCGCGCTCTGCAGTGGCGCGGGACTGGTGACAGCGGCGGTGCCGGCCTCCCAGCAGCCACTGGTGGAGGGGAGGCTGGTGGAAGTGATGACCCTGCCGCTGGCCGAGAACGGTCATGGCTCGGTGGGGTTGGAGGCGCTGCCCGCCCTGGAGAACATGCTGGGGGCGGTGTCGGTCTGCGCGGTGGGCCCGGGAATGGGGCGCTTCGACGAGGCGCACGCGGTGGTGCGCTTCATCCTGGAGCGGGCCGGGGTTCCGGTCATTGTCGACGCCGACGGGCTGAACGCGGTGGCCGAGGACGTCGAAGTCTTGAAGAACCGACAGGTACCGATTGTCCTCACCCCCCACCCGGGCGAGATGGCACGCCTGAGCGGACTCAGCGTGGCCGAGATCCAGGCCGACCGGCTGGAGGTGGCGCGCCGGTATGCGGTGGAGTGGGGCGTGACGCTGGTGCTGAAGGGTCACCACACGGTGGTGGCCACCCCGCGCGGTGAGACCTTTCTCAACCTGACCGGCAACCCGGGCATGGCCACCGCGGGCAGCGGTGACGTGCTGTGCGGGATCATTGCCGGGGGGGTGGCCCAGGGGCTGCGGCCTGCGGTAGCCGCGATGGCCGGGGTCTACGTGCATGGTCGGGCTGGTGACCTGGCGCGTGAGCAGCGGGGAGAGCGTGGACTGCTGGCGATGGACATCGCGGACCGGGTGCCGGAGGTGCTCAGGCAGTTCGAAACCGCCTGAAACGCAGGGGAGAAGGAAGAGGGGACCGGGCATGAAAGCCAGAGACATCATGACCTCCGAGGTGGTCTACGTGACCCCCGATGACAGTGTTGACACCGTGGCGCGCCTGCTGTCCGAGCGCAAGATCAGCGGGGTGCCGGTGGTGGACGATACCATGCGGGTGGTGGGGGTGGTTTCCGAGAGCGACCTGATGGTGAGGGCGCAGAAGCTGCGGCTGCCCTTCTACCTGACGCTGTTTGACAGCATCATCTTCCTGGAGAACCCGCTGCGCTTCAACGAGGAGATGAAGAAGTTCACCGCGGCACGGGTCAGGGACCTCATGACCCGCGAGCCCATCGTGGTGGACGAAGACGCCGAGGTGGCGGACATCGCCGCCCTGATGAGCGAGAGCGAGATCAACCGCGTGCCGGTGGTGCGCGAGGGCAAGCTGGTGGGGATCATCACCCGCAACGACGTGGTGCGATCCCTGGTGAGGTAATCATGCACTGCGGGAGGCCCACCTGGGCGGAAATCGACCTGGGGGCGGTGGCCCACAACCTGGCAGAGGCGCGGCGCTGGCTGGCCGGGGGGGCGCGCATCATGCCGGTCATCAAGGCCAATGCCTATGGACACGGCATCGTGGAAGTGGCGCGCGTCTGCGAACGGCAAGGGGTCGCCATGCTGGGCGTGGCCCTGCTCGACGAAGCCCTGCAGCTGCGTGAGGCGGGGATTACCGCCTCCCCGCTGCTGGTGCTGGGGTATACCCCGGACAGCGATCTGGTAGAGGCGATTGAACTGGGCATCCGCCTGACGGTCTTCGACCGCCGGGGAGCGCAGGCCGCCTCCCGCGCGGCCCTGGCCTGCGGCAAGGTCGCCCGCCTGCACGTCAAGGTGGACACCGGCATGGGCAGGCTGGGGTTCTTCCCCGACGATGCGGGCCTGGCGGCCATGGAGGAAGTATGGCGACTGCCCGGCGTGGAGGTGGAAGGGGTATTCACCCACTTCGCGCTGGCGGACGCGGCGGACAAGACCTACACGCACTGGCAGCTGGGAAGATTCCGGTACGTGCTGGAGCGACTGCAGGGAGCCGGCTTACGGCCCCCTATCGTGCACGCCGCCAATACCGCGGCACTGATGGACGTGCCGGAGGCCCATTTCGACATGGTGCGGCTGGGCATCGGCCTCTACGGGCTGCAGCCTTCTCCGGAGATACGCAACCGTGAGCTGCAGTGGCAACCGGCAATGCGGTTGCTCAGCACGGTGGTGATGCTGAAGGAGGTGCCGCCGGGGTACTCTATAAGCTACGGCTGCACCTATACCACCTCCCGCCCCACCAGGGTGGCCACGGTGCCCATCGGCTACGCCGACGGGTACACCCGGTTGCTGTCCGGCAAGGTGCATGCGGTGGTCAAGGGGCAGCGCGTGCCCTGCATCGGGCGCATCTGCATGGACCAGTGCATGTTCGACGTCACCGATGTGCCCGGCGTGGCGGAGGGGGACCAGGTGGTGCTGTTCGGGCGCCCCGAGGACGGGGTGACGGCTGACGAGCTGGCGGCCGCCCTGGGCACCATTAACTACGAGATCGTGTGCATGGTGGGTCCGCGGGTCAAGCGGGTGTACCTGGACGCCCAGCCCGGGCCAGAGGAGAGCGCACCCGGAGTGCGAGTTTGAGGGAGGAGGGGGACTCGGTGACAGCTCTGGTGGAACTACGGGTGGCCGTTCCCGAGAGTCTCTTGCGCGAGCTGGACAGCCTGCTGGTGGCAGAGGAGCGTCCGCGGGCTGAGGTCATCTGCGAGGCCATCACCAGCTACGTGTGGCAGCGAAAGCGGCTGGTGCGGGAGCAGATGAAGTCGGGGTACGAGGAGATGGCGGAGATCAACCTGCGGGTGGTGCGGGAGTGCCAGAGCCTGGAACACGAGGCGCTGTTGCACTGCCTGGCGGTGCTGGTGGAGTGATGGGCATGGCGATCAAGCGGGGCGAAGTATACTTCGCGCAGCTGAACCCGGTGGTGGGGTCGGAGCAGGGTGGCATCAGGCCAGTGCTGGTGGTCCAGAACGACATCGGCAACCAGTACAGCCCCACGACCATCGTGCTGGCGATCACCTCCCAGATCAACAAGGCCAAGCTGCCTACCCACGTGGAGCTGAAGGCCGACAAGTACGGACTGGACCGGGATTCGGTCATCCTGGGCGAGCAGATCCGCACCATCGACAAGACGCGCCTCAAGCAACGTGTCACCACCCTGGGCGAGGAAACCATGGCCCGGGTGAACCGGGCGCTGGAGATCAGCCTGGGCCTGTCGGATATCTAGGGCCAGGGGCGTACATAACCGGGACAGGCCTTCGCGGCCTGTCCTTCTTGCGGCTGCAACAGGCCGCGATTTCGTGCTATGGTGGAGTCACAGGACGAGGGGTCGTGGGCGGGCTGCAGAGGGGCCTGCCACGCGCGGGGGGGTACTGGCAGGCGCCATGCTGGCCATACAGGGGGGAACGGTCTATACAATGGGGCCGGCGGGGGTGCTCGACCCCGGGGTGGTGCTGATCCGCGGGGAGCGCATCAGCGCGGTGGGCCGCGACCTGCCCCTCCCGGCAGGGTGCGAGGTGGTGGATGCCC
>JARYMO010000106.1 GCA_029907055.1 Syntrophomonadaceae bacterium
GTGCAGGGGCGGCAGTTCCCCATATTGGGGGTGTTCCGGGACAGCAAGGCCCTGATGGAGCGGACCGGCGCCACGCACATGGTGGTGGCGGCCCCCAACCTGGAACCGAATTCGCTGGTGGGCCTGGTCAACCGCCTGCACCGGGAGGGCGCTACGGTGATGCTCATCCCCAACCTGCGGGGCCTGCCGCTGACGGGGATGGAGGTCGAGTACTTCTTCAACGAGCAGATGATGTCCCTGCGCATCCGCAACAACCTGGCCAGCGGGTTCAACCGCGCCATGAAGAGGGTCTTCGACCTGGGGGTAGGCAGCCTCATCCTGGTGGCTATCCTGCCCCTGATGGCACTGGTGGCCCTGGCCATCAAGCTGGACTCCCCCGGGCCGGTGACCTTCGCCCACCGGCGCATCGGCCGGGGCGGCCGGGAGTTCAACTGCTACAAGTTCAGGAGCATGGTGGTCAACGCCGACGCGGTGCTCCAGCAGGTGCTGGACTCCGACCCGGCACTGCGCGAGGAGTGGGAGCGCAACTTCAAGCTGCGCCGTGACCCGCGCGTGACGCGGGTGGGCCGCCTGCTGAGGGCCACCAGCCTGGACGAGCTGCCGCAGATCTTCAACGTCCTCAAGGGGGAAATGAGCCTGGTGGGACCGCGGCCCATCGTGGCTTCCGAGGTGCCGCGCTTCACCCACTACATCGCCGACTACTACCAGGTGTGCCCGGGCATGACCGGCCTGTGGCAGGTCAGCGGGCGCAGCGAGATCGAGTATTCCAGCCGCATCCGGCTGGAGTCCTGGTACATCCGCAACTGGTCGCTGTGGCTGGACGTTTCGCTCCTGTTCCGCACCATTGCCGTGGTGCTGGGCAAGCGGGGCGCCTACTGAGGCCGGCGGAGTGCCCGCCAGGGAAGAAGGGAGCGCAGCATGGCCACCTACCTGATTACGGGCGGCGCAGGGTTCATCGGCGGCAACCTGGTGCGGCAGGAGCTGCAGCGGGGCGCGCGGGTCATCAACCTGGACAAGCTCACCTACGCCGGCAACCTGGAGTCGCTGGCGGACGTGCAGGCGCACCCGCGCCACGTCTTCGTGCGGGGAGACATCGGCGACCGGGCGCTGGTGGAGGCGCTGCTGAGGGAATTCCAGCCAGCAGCCATCATCAACCTGGCCGCCGAGTCACACGTGGACCGTTCCATCACCGGCCCGGCCGCCTTCATCCAGACCAACGTGGTGGGGACCTTCGAGCTGCTGGAGGCGGCCCGCGCCTACTGGGCGCAGTTGGACCCCCATCGCCGGCAGCAGTTCCGCTTCCTGCACGTCTCCACCGACGAGGTGTACGGATCACTGGGCGAGCAGGGGGCCTTCAGCGAGGAGAGCCGCTACGCCCCCAATTCGCCGTACTCGGCGTCCAAGGCGGCCGCCGACCACCTGGTGCGGGCCTACCACCACACCTACGGCCTGCCGGTGCTGACCACCAACTGTTCCAACAACTACGGGCCCTACCAGTTCCCCGAGAAGCTCATCCCCCTCATGATCGTCAACGCCCTGGAGGGGAAACTGCTGCCGGTGTACGGGGACGGGGGCAATACCCGGGACTGGCTCTATGTGCTCGACCACTGCCGGGCCCTGGCTGCGGTGCTCGAGCACGGGGAGCCGGGAGAGGTTTACAACATCGGTGGCCGCTGCGAGAAGACCAATCTGGAAGTGGTGTATGCCATCTGTGGCCTGCTCGACGAACTGTGCCCGCGCAGTGACGGCCGCAGCTACCGCCAGCAGGTGACCTTCGTCCAGGACCGTCCCGGGCACGACCGCCGCTACGCCATTGACCCGGCCAAGATCGAGCGCCGGCTGGGGTGGCGGCCGCAGGAGAGCTTTGCCAGCGGCCTGCGCAAGACGGTGGAGTGGTACCTGACCAACCGCGAGTGGTGGCAGCGGGTGCGGGCCGGCAAGTACCGGGGCGAACGGCTGGGGCTGGAAGCGGCGGCCAACTGGGGAAGGGGGGGAACGGCATGACGCGCAAGGGCATCATCCTGGCAGGCGGTTCCGGGACCCGCCTGTACCCGCTCACCCGCGTGGTGAGCAAGCAGCTGATGCCGGTGTACGACAAGCCCATGATCTACTACCCGCTCAGCGTGCTGATGCTGGCGGGAATCACGAATATCCTGGTCATCACCACCCCGCAGGACCAGCCCCTGTTCCGAGAGCTGCTGGGTGACGGCCGCCAGTGGGGCATCATCCTCCACTACGCGGTGCAGCCCAGCCCGGATGGACTGGCCCAGGCCTTCATCATCGGTCGCGATTTCGTGGGCGGCGACTGCTGCGCACTCATCCTGGGAGACAACATCTTCTATGGCCACGGGCTGACCCAGAAGCTGCGCGAGGCGGCCGCCCACCAGGAGGGCGCCACCGTCTTCGCCTACTACGTCAAGGACCCCGAACGCTACGGGGTGGTGGAGTTCGACGAACAGGGGCGGGCGGTGAGCATCGAAGAGAAGCCGCGCCAGCCCAAGTCCAACTACGCGGTGACCGGGCTCTACTTCTACGACAACCAGGTGCTGGAGATGCCGGCCGGGCTGAAACCCTCGGCCCGGGGCGAGTTGGAGATCACCGATGTCAACCGCCTCTACCTGGAGCGAGGCCAGCTGCGGGTGCAGGTGCTGGGCCGGGGAATGGCCTGGCTGGACACCGGTACCCCCACCGCCCTCATGCAGGCCGCCAACTTCATAGAGACCATCGAGCAGCGGCAGGGGTTGAAGGTGTCCTGTCCGGAGGAGATCGCCTTCCGCATGGGGTGGATTGACGCCGAGCAGGTGCGCCGCCTGGCCGAGCCGCTGAGGAAGAACGGGTACGGCGAGTACCTGCTGGACATGGTGGAAAGGATGGCGGTGACGTGGAGATAACCGCGACAGAAATCCCGGACGTGCTGCTCATCCGGCCCGACGTACACCGTGACGGGCGGGGCTACTTCATGGAAACCTGGAACGCGGAGCGCTACCGTCAGGCGGGCCTTCCTGCAGTCTTCGTGCAGGACAACCTTTCCTTCTCCCGGCAGGGCGTCCTCCGTGGGCTGCACTACCAGCACCCGGTGGCCCAGGGCAAGCTGGTGCAGGTGCTGGTGGGGGAGGTCTTCGACGTGGCGGTGGACATCCGCCGCGGGTCGCCGACCTTCGGGCGCTGGGTGGGGCGACGGCTGTCCGGCGACAACCACCTGCAGCTGTACATTCCGGAGGGGTTTGCCCACGGGTTCTGCGTGCTGAGCCCCTGCGCCCTGCTGGCCTACAAGTGCACCGCGCCCTACGACCCGGAGGGCCAGGCCGGGGTGTGCTGGCAGGACCCCGAACTGGCCATCGAGTGGCCGGTGGCGGTGCCCCTGCTGTCCGAGGCCGACCGCAGCTACCCAGCCCTGCGCCAGGTGCCGGTCACTCGCCTGCCGCGGTACGGAGGTGCGCCATGAGCGCCGGCAGCATGTGGCCCACCATCCTCCTGCTGGGCTGCCACGGCCAGATTGGCTGGGAGCTGAGGCGGACGCTGTCCCCGCTGGGGAACGTGACGGCGCTCGACCGTCCCCGGCTGCAGTTCGAACGCCCGGCCTCCCTGCGCCAGGAGGTGCGGGGGGTGAAACCAGACCTCATCGTGAACGCTGCTGCCTACACCGCGGTGGACCAGGCGGAGGAACAGGAAGCCCTGGCCATGGCGGTCAACGCCGAGGCCCCGGCCGTGCTGGCCGAGGAAGCCCTGCGCCTGGGCGCAGTCCTGGTCCACTACTCTACCGACTACGTGTTCGACGGTGCCAAGGACAGCCCGTACACCGAGGAAGACGTGCCAGCGCCACTGAACGCGTACGGGCGCTCCAAACTGGCGGGGGACCAGGCCATCGCCGCCGCCGGGTGCGATTACCTCATCCTGCGCACGGCCTGGGTGTATGGGCAGCGGGGCGAGAACTTCGTGCGCAAGGTGGTGAGGCTGGCCCAGCAGCGCCGGGTGCTGCACATCGTCTATGACCAGGTGGGGGCTCCCACCTGGTGCCGGTCAGTGGCCGAGGCGACGGCCCTGATGCTGGCGCGGGGCCCCTCGGCGGTGCGCGAGAGGAAAGGGCTGTACCACCTGACGGCCGGCGGCCAGACCAGCTGGTACGGCTTCGCCACGGCGGTGTTCGCCGCGCTGGCGGGCAGCAGCGGGCTGCACGCCGAGCTGGTGCCGGTCTCCAGCCAGCACTACCCGGCGGCCGCCCGGCGGCCGGCCTACTCGGTGCTCAGCAACCGCAAGGTGGTGCGCTGCTTCGGCCTGCAGCTCCCCTCCTGGGAGGAGGGGCTGGCCCTGGCCCTGGAGTCGGCGCCCGAGGGGTGGCTGTGGACGGCGCCGGATTCTCACTGAGAGGGGTGCATCGAATGCAGGTGCGTGCCTATCGCGAAACAGATCGGGAAGCCTGGGACGCGCTGGTGGCCCGTTCCTGGAACGGGACCTTCCTGCACTCGCGCCGTTTCCTCTCCTACCACGGGGACCGCTTCCAGGATGAATCCCTGCTCCTGTTCGACGACGAAGGGAGGCTGCAGGGGGTCATCCCGGTAGCGGTTGACCCGCGCGACAGCGCCAGGCTGGTGAGCCACCCCGGCCTCACCTACGGCGGGGTGGTGCACGCCGGCGGTCTGCGGGGGATGCGCATGGTGGAAGCGCTGCACCAGGTACGGGACCATTTCGCTGGGCGGGGCTTCGCGCGCCTCCTGTACAAGGCAGTGCCCCTTATCTACCACCGCGTGCCCAGCGCTGATGACAGCTGGGCGCTGTTCCTGCTGGGCGCGCAGCGCTGCCGCTGCGACCTGGCCTCGGTCATCGACTATGGCTGCGAGGTGCCCTGGGCCCGGCGCGCCCGCCCCCACAAGGCGAGACGCCTGGGGGTGCAAGTGGATGAGGGGGCTCAGTACCTGCCCGCCATGTGGGTGGTCATGGAAGCGGCGCTGCAGCAGCGACACGGCGTGCGCCCGGTGCATACCCTGGAGGAAATCCTGCTCCTGCAGGCGTGGTTCCCCGGGCGCATCGCCTGCGTGGCCGGGCTGCTGGAGGGGGAGCTGGTGGCGGGGGTGGTATTGTTTCGCACCGGGCGGGTCATGCATGCCCAGTACGCCGCGGTGAGCCCGGAGGGAATGGCCGCCCGGGCACTGCCGCTGGTGTTCGAGCACTGCATCGCCATGGGCCGCCAGGAGCAGCGCCGGTACTTCAGTTTCGGCCACAGCAACGAGGGTGAAGGCCGTATCCTCAACCAGGGGCTGCACGCCTTCAAGTCCAAGTTCGGCGCCGGCGGCGTCGTGCACGAGTTCTGGGAACTGCCGTTGGTGTCCGGCCCCGCGGAGAGCGAGAGCGGGGAGCGGCCGGGAGAGGTCGGAGTACTGGCGGGAAGGAGCGGGACCGATGTTGGAACAGTGCCAGTTGATCGAACTCCCCACGGTTCCTGACCCCAGGGGGAGCTTGACGTACGTGGAGGGCGGCCGGCACGTGCCGTTTCCCATCAGGCGCGTGTACTACGTGTACGACGTGCCGGGCGGGGAGTCCAGGGGCGGCCACGCGCACAAGACCCTGCACCAGCTGCTCATCGCCGTGTCCGGGTGTTTTGACGTCACCGTGGACGATGGCACCCGCTCCGCCTCCTTCACCCTCAACCGCGCGTACTTTGGCCTCTACGTACCTCCCATGGTCTGGCGCGAACTGCATGGCTTCGCCTCGGGCTCGGTGTGCCTGGTGCT
>JARYMO010000107.1 GCA_029907055.1 Syntrophomonadaceae bacterium
CGCATTGCCGGCACCGGGTGGGGTCTGCCCGCGCACGTGCGCACCAACGCCGACCTGTCGGTGCGCCTGGGCGGGATCAAGGAACGCTGGGTAGAACAAAAGTCGGGCATCCAGCAACGCCGCATCGCCGGCCCCGAAGTCGCTGCCTCCGACCTGGGGTGCGCCGCGGCACGCGACGCCCTGGCCCGCGCGGGGGTGCTGGCCGAGCAGGTGGGCCTCATCGTGTGTGCCACCGTGAGCCCGGACATGATGTTCCCCCCTACGGCCTCGCTCATCCAGGGCCGGCTGGGAGCGGTGAACGCCTGGGCCTTCGACCTGGAAGCAGCCAGCAGCGGGCTGCTGTACGGGCTGGCGGTGGCCGACCGCTTCGTGGCCTGCGGGGACTGCGACTACGCCCTGGTGGTGGGCACAGAGATCATGTCCCGTTTCGTGGACTGGGATGATCGCCGGACCTCGATTCTGTTCGGGGATGGGGCGGGCGCGCTGTTGCTCGCTCCATCCACGGACGGAAGCGGATTTCAACGCTTCGTACTGGGCGGCGACGGGACCGCTGCGGGCATCCTCAACCTGCCGGCGGGAGGATCGCGGTTGCCGGCCAGCCGCCGCACGGTGGACGAAGGGCTGCACTTCGTCCACATGGAGGGCAAGCCCCTCTACCGCGCGGCAGTGCACCATCTGCAGCAGGTGGCCAGGGAACTGCTGCAGCGGACCGGTTTCAGCGTGGAAGACATAGGACTGTTTATCCCTCACCAGGCCAACCTGCGCATCCTGGAAGACGCCTTTGCCGGCCTGGGGGTCGACATGGAGCGGGTGGTGGTAACGGTGGACCGGTTAGCCAATGTGGCATCCGCCAACATCGCCATCGCCATGCACCAGGCGGTGCTGGACGGCCGCTTGTCTCCCGGCATGCTGGTCATGCTGCTGGCCTTCGGGGCCGGCTACAACTGGGGAGCGGCGTTGCTGCGCTGGTGAGGGCTGATGCGGAGGTTGTCATGGGCAAGAAGAAAAACCTGACCCGGCGGTTTCAACAGGTCAACGACATCGCGGAGGTGGACGGGGGCCTGCTGACCCGCGCGCTCACTCATCCCTCGTTCTCCCAGGAACACAGTGCGGCCGAGCACAACCAGCGCCTCGAATTCCTGGGCGATGCCGTCCTCAACCTGGTGGTGGCAGAATACCTGTACCAGAACTACCCGGACCGGCCGGAGGGTGACCTTACCCGCATGCGGGCCAAGGTAGTATGCGAGAAGGCCCTGGTCAAGGTGGCGGAAGACCTGCGCATCGGGGAACACCTGTACCTGGGGCGCGGAGAGGAGCTCTCGGGCGGTCGCCGCCGGCACTCCATCCTGGCTGACACCGTGGAGGCGGTGTTCGGGGCCGTGTACCTGGACAAGGGCCTGGACTATGTCCGCCAGTTCATCCTCAAGCACCTGGTGGAGGACATCCGCCTGGCCGCAGAGGGCAACTTCTACGACTACAAGTCGCAGCTGCAGGAGCTGGTGCAGAGCCGCAGCCGCGACAACGTGCACTACGCCATCCTGGAGGAAACCGGGCCGGCCCACGACCGCACCTTCGTTGCCGGGGTGTTCTTCCGCCAGCAACTGCTGGCGCGGGGGCAGGGCAAGAGCAAGAAGGAGGCCGAGCAGGATGCGGCCGAAAAAGTCCTGCGGGAACACAACTTCCACGACGAGTAGCCCCGCCATCCTGCCGGTGTTCATTCCCCACCTGGGGTGCCCGCACGCCTGCATCTTCTGTAACCAGCACCACATCGCTTCGCAACCCGCCCCTCCTTCTCCCGCCCGGGTGGCGCAAATGCTGGAAGACTACCTGTCCGCCTGCCGCCTGCCGGGGCGGCCGGTGGAGGTCGCCTTCTACGGGGGGAGCTTCACCGCGCTCCCTCCGGCCATGCAGCGCGCCTACCTGCAGGCGGTCGCCCCACTGCGCGAGCGCGGCCGGGTGACGGCGCTGCGCGTGTCGACGCGGCCCGACGCGGTCACCCGCCAGGGGCTGGAGCTGCTGCGCGGGTACGGGGTGACCACGGTGGAGCTGGGGCTGCAGTCGATGGACGACGGTGTGCTGGCGCGCGCGGGCAGGGGCTGTACTGCCTCTCGGGCGTGGGAAGCGGCGCGCCTGGTCAGGGAGACCGGCCTGCGGCTGGGAGTGCAGCTGATGGCTGGTCTGCCCGGTGACAGCCGGGAGACCTGCCGGAGGAGTGCGCGGGCGGCAGTGGCCATGGGCGCAGACCTGGCCCGCCTCTACCCGCTGCTGGTGGTGCGCGACACACCCCTGGGGCGCCTGTGGGAACAGGGTCGGTACCAGCCGCTGTCACTGCAGCAGGCGGTGGAGGTCACGGCAGACATGTTCGAGATCCTGGAGGCCGGCGGGGTGAGAGTCATCCGCTGCGGGCTGCAGGCCACTCCCGGCCTGGAGGGTCGGTCGCTGCTGGCAGGGCCGTTCCACCCCGCCTTCGGCGAGATGGTACACGCCGAGGTGTTCATGCGCCAGGCGCGCTGGGCGCTGCGGGCCAGCCAGTGGCAGGGTCCCCTGCAACTGCGGGTGCCGCCGCGGGAGCTGTCACGGGCGGTGGGGCTCAAGGGCGCCAACCGTGCCGCCCTGGGGGCGCTGCTGGGCCACCCGGTGGAGGTGGTGGGCGACCCCGGGCTGCGGGCGGGCAGCCTGGCACTGGCGGTCCCGGGTGAGGCCGGGCCGCGGGTGCAGGTGTCGCGGGAGGACTACTATCAGACCGCCGCGGTGGCGGCGGACGGGGGGAACGGATGAGAGAACGCATCCTGACCCGGCTGCAAAGGGCAGCCGGCGAGTATGTCTCCGGCGAGGAGCTGGCGGCCGAGCTGGGCGTCAGCCGGACGGCGGTGTGGAAGCGGGTGGCGGAGTTGAAGGCTGCCGGTTACCCCATCGAGAGCTGCACCCGCCTCGGCTACCGGTTGCCCCCGGGTGCTGGTGCGCTCGACGCGCCTCTTTTCGCCGGGAGGTGCATCCGCGTCGAGGAGACCGATTCCACCAACCGCCTGGCGCGGGAGTTGTGGGAGGCGGGGGCCATCGGGCACGGGGACGTGGTGGTGGCGGTGCGCCAGACCCAGGGGAGAGGCAGGCGCGGCCGGCGCTGGGAGTCACCGCCCGGTGGGCTGTGGTTCTCGCTGCTGCTCCGTCCTTCCCTGGCGCCGGCCCAGGTCGCCCCTTTCTCGCTGGTGTGCGCGGTGGCGGTGGCCGAGGCGCTGCAGTGCTTCGTGCCGGTGCCGGTGCAGGTGAAGTGGCCCAACGACGTGCTGGTGGGGGGGCGCAAGGCGGCCGGCGTGCTGCTCGAAATGCAGGCCGAATTTGATAGAATAGAGTATGTGATTGCTGGCATCGGCATCAACGTCAACCTGGACCGGGAAGTCTTCCCGGCCCCGTTGCGGGGGCTGGTCACCTCGCTGCAGGCCGAGGCCGGTGCCCCCCTACCCCTGGAGACGGTCCTGCAGGAGGTTCTGGGAGGGCTGCAGGCGTGCTACGGTGAGTTCGTGGCCTCCGGGTGGCCCCCCTTCCGGCGGCGCTTCCACCGCCTCTGCGCTCACCGGGGGCGGCTCATCCGGGTGTGCCAGGGGGGATCACGGCTGGAAGGCATTGACGAAGGGGTGGATGCCGACGGCTGCCTGCGCCTGCGGCTGGACGACGGCCGCCTGGTGCGGGTTGCCGCCGGGGACGTGGTGTTCGACAGCGGGCTGGATGCGGGAGGGGACGAGTGCACCTCAAGCGGGTAGAGATCAAGGGCTTCAAGACCTTCGCCGAGCGGACCGAGATCCAGTTCGACGGTGGCATCAACATCATCGTGGGCCCGAACGGGTGCGGTAAGAGCAACATCGTGGACGCGGTGCGCTGGGTGTTGGGAGAGGCTAACGTGCGGCACCTGCGTGGGCAGCGCAACGAGGATGTCATCTTCACCGGCACTGACTCCAAGCGCCCGCTGGGGATGGCCCAGGTGGAGATTACCATTGACAACCAGGCCAGGCTGCTGCCGCTGGACTTCGCAGAGGTGACCGTGGGCCGGAAGGTCTTTCGCAGCGGTGAGAGCGAGTTCACCATCAACCACGCGCCCGTGCGGCTGAAGGACATCCAGCAGCTGTTCGCCGGCACCGGGCTGGGCAGGATGGGCTTCTCCATCATCGGGCAGGGCGAACTGGAGCAGGTGCTCAATGCCCGTTCCCTGGAAAGGCGCCTCATCCTGGAGGAAGCGTCGGGCATCATCCTGGTGCGGCACAAGCTGGAGGAAGCCGGCCATCGCCTGAGGGCCGCCGAACAGGACCTGCAGCGCCTGGAGGACCTGCTGGCCGAACTGGAGGCCCGCCGCGCCGAGCTGCAGGTCAAGGCGGAGCGGGTGCGGGTCTTTCGCGCCACGCAGGAGCAGCTGTTGCGGCTGGAACGCTTCCTGCTGGCCTCGGACATCCTGCAGCTGGAACGCGAGCGTGACCTGCGGCGGCAGGAACTGGAGGTGCTGGCTGGACGGGTGGAAGGACTGCAGGAGGAACTGGCGGTGCGGGAGGCGCAGTCGCAGGAGCGGAGCCAGGCCTGCGCCGGGCTGCGGGCCGAGGCAGCCGAGTGCCGGGAACAGCGGCACCACCTGCAAGAGGAGATGGCCCGCCTGGAAGGGGACGTCAACCTGGCCCGCGAGCGCATCCGCGGGGCCCAGGAGCGGCTGGCGGCCATCGCCGAAGACGAGCGCAAGTATGCCGGGATGCTGGAGCGCCTGGCCGAAGACCTGCGCGTGGGCCAGGAAAACCTGCAACGGGACGAGGAGGCCTGTGCCCGGCGACGGGCGGAACTGCAGGGCCTGCAGCAGCGCCTCGGCGAGATGGAGGCCCGCGTGCGGCAGCAGGCGCTGGCCGAGGAAGAGCTGCGCACCCAGCTGGTGGAACTGGTGCAGGGCCAGGCCGCCTGGCGCAACGAGCAGGCCGAGCGGCAGGTGCGCCTGCGGCGCCTGCAGGAGCGGGAGGAGCGCTGTGCCCGGGAGAGCGCCGAGCGGGCCCGGCAGGCAGAGGTCCTGCGGGCGCGCAACAGCGAGCTGGAGGCGGAGATGGCCTCCCAGCAAGCTGCCCGGGAGCGCCTGCAGCGCGAGCGAGCAGAGCTGGAGGCGCTGCGCCAGCACCTGCAGGCGTCGCGCCTGGTGCAGGAAGAGGTGCTGGCCGGGGCCCAGGCGGAGCTGGCGGGCAGCGAGCAGCGCCTGGCGGCGTACCGCGAGCTGGAGCAGCAGCGCGCTGGCTACGGTGAGGCAGTCAGGGCCCTGTTGCGGGCCATGGAGAGAGAGCCGGGGCGGTGGCCGGGGCTGGTAGGCCTGGTGGGGGACCTGGTGGAGGTCGGGACCGGGCTGGAAGTGGCCATCCAGACCGCGCTGGGGCGCGGCATCGAGAACGTGGTGGTGCGCAGCGAAGCCGAGGCACGCCGGGCCATTGCCCTGCTGCAGGAAAAGCGCCTGGGACGCGTGACTTTCCTGCCCCTGGACCTCCTGCGGCCGGGCCTTCTCGACCCGGCGCAGGCCGAGCGCCTGGCCCGGGAACCGGGCGTGGTGGGGTGGGCATGGCAGCTGGTGCAGTACCCGCCGGAATGCGCAGCGGCGCTGCAGTACCTGCTGGGCCGGGTGCTGGTGGTGGAGGACCTGGAGGCGGGAGTGCGCCTGTACCGGCGCCGCGC
>JARYMO010000108.1 GCA_029907055.1 Syntrophomonadaceae bacterium
GGGGCGGATGCCATCGTGGCCAGCTGGCTGGCCGGGGCCGGCGGCCGGGTGGTGGGGCTGGAGGCTTCGCCGGAGGTGGCCGCCATCGTGCGCTGGGGTATGCGGTGCTATCACAGCGGCATCTCCTGGCTGGACGAGGCCATTTGGCGTATCGAGGTCCTCTGCGCCCATCACCTGCAGTACCTGCGGGCCCTGCCCGCGGCCAGCTTCGACGTGGTGCTGTTCGACCCCATGTTCCGCCAGCCGGTGCATGCCAGCCGCCCGCTGACGCCGCTGCGACGGCTGGCGCAAGGCGGGCCGCTGGAGCGGGAGGCGGTGGAGGCCGCGCGCAGGGTGGCGCGTCGGCGGGTGGTGCTCAAGGAGAGGCGGCACAGCCCGGAGTTTGCCCGGCTGGGCTTTGCGCGCGTGGAGGGCGGGGAGTCCAGCCGGGTGGCCTACGGGATCATTGACGTGGACCCGCACAACGGCGCCGAGGACGGGGGCGGAAGCGAGTGAGGCTGGCAGCCATCGTTGGCCCCACCGCGGTGGGCAAGAGCCGGCTGGCAATCCACTGCGCCCTGCGCCTGGGGGCAGAGATCCTCTCCTGCGATTCCATGCAGGTGTACCGGGGGATGGACATCGGCACTGCCAAGCCGTCCAGGGAAGACCGGGCCCTGGTCCCACACCACCTGCTGGACCTGGTGGAGCCGGATGCTGACTTCACGGTGGCGGACTACCAGGCCCGGGCCAGGCAGCTGATCGAAGAAATCAACCGCCGCCACCGTCTGCCCATGCTGGTGGGGGGGACGGGACTCTACTACCAGGCGGTGGTGGATGACTACCAGCTGGCCCCCATGCCCGGTGATGCAGCCGTGCGCAGGGCCCTGGAGGAAGAAGCGGAGAGGGACCTGCCGGGCCTGTACGCGCGCCTGCAGTGGGAGGACCCGGTGGCGGCTGCCTCCATTCGTCCCCGGGACCGCAAGCGCATCGTGCGGGCCCTTGAGGTGTGCCGGGTGGCCGGCCGCCCTTTCTCCTCCTTCCAGAAGCGCAATCCCCAGCGCTACCACCTGGCAGCGGTGGGCCTGACGGCGCCCCGGGAGGTACTGTACCAGCGCATCGAGCAGCGGGTGGATGCCATGCTGCAGGCGGGGCTGCTGGAGGAGGTCGCCGGGCTCTGGCGCAGGGGCTTCGACCTGCCGCTGAACTCCATGCAGGCCCTGGGGTACCGGCAGCTGCTGTCCTACCTGCACGGGCGCTGCACGCTGGAAGAGGCGGTGGCCGCTATCAAGCGGGAAACGCGGCGCTATGCCAAGCGCCAGCTGACCTGGTTCCGGCGGGACGGGCGCATACGATGGTTCGACGTGTCCGAGGTTGAGGACCCCGCAGAGCTGGCGGGCCCGGTGTGCGAACACATTGGCAGGACGCTGGGAGTACGTGTAGAATAGATGCAGGGGCCAGCGGGCCCGCCATGAAGAGGGGGGATTCGGTTGAGCAAGAACCAACTCAACTTGCAGGACGCGTTTCTCAACCAGCTGCGCAAGGAACGGGTCCCGCTCACCATGTACCTGGTGAACGGCTTTCAGATCAAGGGGATCGTGAAGGGGTTCGACAATTTCACGGTTATCATAGAACTGGAAGGCCGGCAACAGATGGTGTACAAGCACGCGATATCCACTATCGCGCCGGTGCGACCAGTTTCGGTGCTCAATGTCGAGATGAAAGCTGAAGAAGACTGACCCGGGGAAGCCCGGGTTTTCTCCTGTATGAGGGCCCATGGCGCAGGCGAGCGGGCGCGTGGACGGGGGTGAGCAGATGGGGCGGAGGGCGTTCCTGATCGCAGTGGAAGCGAGCAGCCCGGAACGTGGGCGGGGCACGGGGCCGGACCGCGCGCAGACCGTGCCGGCCGCCGAGAGCCTGGTGGAACTGGGGGAACTGGTGCGCAGCCGCGGGTACCTGGTCGTGGGGCAGATGGTGCAGTCGCGCCCCCAACCTGATGCGCGGACCTACCTGGGCAAGGGGAAAGTGGCCGAGCTGGGGCGGGCAGCGCAGGAGGCGGGGGCCGACCTGGTGGTGTGCGACGATGAGCTGACCCCCGTGCAGGCCCGCAACCTGGAACGCGAGACCGGGCTGGAGGTGCTCGACCGCACCGGCCTCATCCTGGAGATCTTCGCCGAGCGGGCCCACACCCGCGAGGGCAAGCTGCAGGTGGAGCTGGCGAGGCTGCAGTACCTCCTGCCGCGGCTGACCGGCCGCGGCACCGAGCTGTCCCGCCTGGGCGGTGGTATTGCCACGCGCGGGCCCGGTGAGCAGCAGATGGAAATCGAGCGCCGGCACCTCGTCCGGCGCATCCGCGAGCTGCAGCAGCGCATCGAGGAGATGAAGGAACGGCGCCGGCTCATGCGACAGCGGCGCACGCGCCGCCGCGTGCCGGTGGTGGCGCTGGTGGGCTACACCAATGCCGGCAAGTCGACACTGATGGAGGCGCTGACCGGCAGCGCAGCCTACGCTGACGAAAGGGTCTTCGCCACCCTGGACCCCCAGGCCCGGGCCTTCCGCACTCCCAGCGGGAGGACCGCAGTCCTCACCGACACGGTGGGGTTCGTGCGCAAGCTCCCCCACCAGCTGGTGGCGGCCTTCCGGGCCACCCTGGAGGAGGTCCTGCAGGCCCAACTGCTGGTGCACGTGGTGGACGGTGCCGCTCCCGGCATCGAATCGCGTATCGCGGCGGTGGAATCGGTGCTGGCCCGCATCGGGGCCACCAGCGCCGACGTGCTGCTGGTCTTCAACAAGGCGGACCTGCTGGGCGAGCGGGAGCGGGCAGCCCTGGCCCACGAGTTTCCGGGGGCCCTGCTCATCTCCGCCCGCACCGGCGAGGGGCTCGCGGCCCTGCGGGCAGAGATTGATCGCAGCCTGGCCGAGGGCCTGCGCCTGGTCCGTTTCCTGTTGCCGCCCGAACGCGGCGACCTCCTGCACGAGCTGCACCAGAAGGCGGTGGTGCTGGCAGTGCGTCCGGTCACACGGGGGATGCGGGTGGAGGCCCGGGTGGGGGAAGAACTGCTGGGCCGCCTGCGCCCGTTCGTGGAGCGTGAGATGGAGTGAGGGAGGCGCTCGGCTGCATCAGAAGAGTGGAGCCGCTGCTGCGCCCGGTGTTCGAGCGCATCGACGCCACGGTGTGGGCCAACACCGAACGTGTGCTGGAGGCCTTCCGGGCCACCCGGGTGCGCGAACTCCATTTCCAGGGCACTACCGGCTACGGGTTCCATGACGCGGGGCGCGAGGCGCTGGAGGAGCTCTACGCGCGCGTCTTCGGGGCCGAGGCGGCCCTGGTACGGGCGCAGGTGGTGTCGGGCACCCACGCCATCGTGCTATGCCTGCAGGCGGTGCTGCAACCGGGCCAGGAGCTGGTGGCCGCCGCCGGAAGGCCCTACGACACCCTGTACCGGGTAATTGGCGCGGGGGAGGGGGCGGTCGACGGCCTGGTGCAGCGCGGCGTGGGCTACCGGGAGGTGCCGCTGGGGGCCGATGGGCGCCTGGACCTGGCTGCCCTGCGGGCGGGGCTGGGACCGGCGACCGGGGTGGTCTTTCTGCAGCGCTCGCGCGGGTACAGCGAACGGCAGCCGTTGAGCCTGGAGGAGATCCGGGCGGCGGTGACGCTGGTGCGGGAGTGCTGTCCGCAGGCGGTGTGCCTGGTAGACAACTGCTACGGCGAATTCACCTCGGAAGTGGAGCCTCCACAGGTGGGAGCGGACCTCACCGCCGGGTCGCTCATAAAGAACCCGGGCGGCGGGCTGGCCCCCTGCGGGGGCTACGTGGTGGGCCGCCGTGACCTGGTGGAGGCCGTGGCCTGCCGGCTTACCGCTCCCGGCCTGGGGCGGGAGGTGGGGGCCAGCCTGTGGGACCGCCGGCTGGTCTTCCAGGGGCTGTTCATGGCTCCGCTGGTGGTGGGGGAAGCCCTCAAGGGTGCGGTGCTGGTGGCGCGGGTCCTGGCCGACAAGGGGTACGCGGTGTCCCCGGCCTGGGACCAGCCGCGCAGCGACATCGTGCAGGCGGTGCGGCTGGGGTCAGCCGAGGCGGTGCGACGGTTCTGCCAGGCGGTGCAGAGCTGCTCACCGGTGGACAGCGACCTGGTGCTGGAGTACTCTCCCATGGCGGGATACACGGACCCGGTGGTCATGGCGGCGGGCACCTTCGTACAGGGCTCGTCCATTGAGCTCTCCTGCGACGCCCCCCTGCGCCCACCGTTCGTGGCCTACTGGCAGGGCGGGCTGAGCTACGGCCACGTGCGGCTGGCACTGGCGGCCGCACTGGCTGCGCTGGAGGGGAGGCCTGCGCATGGATGAGCGGGCCGGGGAATGTAAGCGGTAAGCGGTGAGGAGGATATGGCATGCAGACGGCGGTGCTGGTGGTGGCGGTCGCGGTCATGCTCATCGGGGTGGCGGGGACATTCATGCCCTTCCTGCCTGGGATACCCCTGCTGTTCCTGGCCATTGCCGGATACGGGTGGTACGAAGGGTTCCAGGTCATTACCCCCCGCTACCTGGCGGTGATGGGGGGCATTACCATCCTGTCGGTCATCGTCGACTACCTTTCGGGAGTGTGGGGAGCGCGGGCCTTCGGGTCCAGCCGCGCCGGGGCGTGGGGCGCCTTCCTGGGAGGCATCCTGGGCCTGCTGGTCGGAGGGCCGATGGGCATCGTGCTAGGACCCTGGCTGGGGGCCTTCGTGGCTGAGTACCTGCACCTCAGGGACGTGGAGCAGGCCGGCCGGGCGGCGACCGGAGCCCTGGTGGGCCTGCTGGCAGGGACTTTCGCCCGGGTCCTTATCGGGCTGGCCATGCTGGTGTCGTTCCTGGTGGTGGTGTTGTGATTGCGGCAACGCGCGTCGTGTGGTAGGCTAAGGAATGATTCTATTCCCGCAAGGAGGTACGCTATGGACAAGGCCGATGTCATGAGGCTGGCGGAGGAGAACAACGTCGGTTTCATCCGTCTCCAGTTCACCGATATCATGGGCGTGCCCAAGAATGTTTCCATTCCCTTTGACCAGCTGGAAAAGGCGCTGGACGGCGAGCTGATGTTTGATGGGTCATCCATCGAGGGGTTCGTGCGCATCGAGGAATCCGACATGTACCTCAAGCCGGACCCGGACACCTTCGTCATCTACCCCTGGACCCTGGGTGAAGAGGGGACCATCGGCCGCCTCATCTGCGACGTGCACGACTCTGACAACACTCCCTTCGGCGGGTGCCCGCGCTGCCTGCTGAAGCGGACGCTGGCCCGGGCGGCGGAAATGGGGTTCACCATGAACGTGGGTCCGGAGGCGGAGTTCTTCATGTTCCTCAAGGGGCCTGACGGACAGCCCACCCTGGAGACCCATGACAAGGCAGGGTATTTCGACCTGGCACCAGTGGACCTGGGCGAGAACGCGCGCCGGGAGATGGTGCTGACCCTGCAGAAAATGGGCTTCGAGGTCGAGGCCTCCCACCACGAGGTGGCCCCGGGGCAGCACGAGATTGACTTCAAGTACGACGATGCACTGCGGACCGCGGACAAGATCATGACGTTCCGGTCGGTGGTGCGCATCGTGGCCGCCAAGCACGGCCTGCACGCCACCTTCATGCCCAAGCCGGTGTACGGCATCAACGGGTCCGGCATGCACCTGCATATTTCGCTCTTCAAGGAAGGGCAGAACGCCTTCTTCGACC
>JARYMO010000109.1 GCA_029907055.1 Syntrophomonadaceae bacterium
CCCAGCTGCTCCAGGATGGACACGTGCTCCGCGGTGATGGGGTCGCCCGCACGCACGATGACCTGGTTCTGGCGGATGGTAATCTGGACCGGCACCACCTTGCTCACCGCGTCGTCGATGGCCGCCTGGGTGGCTTCGGCATCGTAGACCATGTTGGGGCGCAGGGAGTGCACCACCGCCAGCCACACGAACTGTTCCGCCTCCGGGGCCAGGCCCAGTCCCGCGCTGCGGGCCGCCGCCTGCTCGAACGACCCGCCCAGTGCTTCCTCGGTGACGGGTGATTCCATCAGCTGGCCCAGGATGCTGGTCGCGTGCCGGCTCATCTCGGCCAGGTCCTCGTCACTGGCGCTCACCAGGTAACGCGCCACGGCGGCAACATCTACCCCCTTCAGCTCCCTGGCCTGCACCACTGCCGTCAACAGCGCCTGCAACTCCTTCTCCCTGGCGCTGGCGCTCAGACCGGCCGCCGAACGGGCCTGCGTGACGCTGGTCAGGAATGCCTCCAGGTCCTGCTGGGCCCTGGGCCGCGCTTCCCGGTCTTCCTTGTAGACCTTCTGCACCCGGCTGGCGGCAAGCTGCTTCAGTTCCTGGGTGCGTTGCTCGTCGACCACCACGCGGGTAACGGGGGAACGGATGTCCTTGGGGCTGATCTGCCCCACCCTGAGCTGCTCCTCGCCGCGGTAGAACCCGGAGAACAGCACCCCTGCCATGATGACCACGAAGAGGGCGTGGGCCGCCACCTTGCGCATGGTGGTGCTCTTGAACAGCTTCCTGGCCGCGTCCCTCACCATTTCCCTGGTCTCGACGAACAGGTTCATGCTCAGCCCTCCCGGGTCGGAATGGCCGTTGCCACCTGGGCTTCGTAAGACTCGTAGGCGTCGATAATGCGCTGCACCAGAGGATGCCGCACCACGTCCTCCTTGGACAGGTATTGGAAGGATATGCCAGGAATTCCCTTCAGGATCTTCTGGATCTCGATGAGACCGGAGAAGAATTCCCGGGGCAGGTCGACCTGGGTGATGTCCCCGGTGATGACCGCCTTGGAGCCGAACCCTAAGCGGGTGAGGAACATCTTCATCTGCTGCGGGGTGGTGTTCTGCGCCTCGTCCAGGATGATGAAGGCGTCGTTCAACGTACGCCCGCGCATGAAGGCCAGCGGGACGATCTCGATGATGTTCTTCTCCATGTGCCGCTGGGCGACGTCCACGCCCAGTACGTCGAAGAGGCCATCGTAGAGGGGCCGCAGGTACGGATTGACCTTCTCGATGAAATCCCCCGGCAGGAACCCGAGTTTCTCTCCGGCCTCCACCGCCGGGCGCACCAGTACGATGCGGCTGACCTCCTTGTTGCGCAGCGCCCGCACCGCCATCACCACCGCCAGGTAGGTCTTGCCGGTGCCCGCCGGCCCGATGGCGAAGACGATGTCGTTTTCCATCATGGCCTGCAGGTACTTCTTCTGTCCCACCGTCTTGGCCTTGATGGGCTTGCCGCGCGCCGAGGTCAGCACCGTGCCATGCACGACGTCCTGGTGGCGCACCGGCTGGCCACGCTGCAGCAGTTCCCGCACGTAACTGATGTCGTTGATGGTGAGCTGTCCCTCACTGCGGGCGATGTCGAGCAGGGTGTGGATCAGCGCCGTCGAGCGTTCCACCTCGCGGGGCTCGCCGCGCACCACGATGGTACCGCCCCGGGCGCTGAGTTCGGCCTCGCTCAGACTGGCCAGGTGCTTGAAGTTCGCGTGTTGCGGGCCAAAGAACGCCGCCGCCACGCGGTTGTCGTCAATCTCGATCCTGCTCTCCGTTTCAGGCAACCAGCCAAACCCCCTGTGGCACCCGCCTGCCCGGCGTCGCCGTGAAATCGCTACTATTATATCATACCCACCGATTGACCCGACCCGTCAGTCAGCCGCGCGGCTCCGTCCGTTCCCCCGCTTCAACTCCATACCAGGGTGACGATGCTCAGCAGGAAGGAAAGGATGACCAGTCCCACCAGCGCCACCATCCAGGGCTGCCTTCTGACATCGCGGTAACGGTGCACTGTCCTTAACCCTCCCGAAAAACACCGGAGCCTGGCAACCCGAAGGTGCCAGACCCCTACCTGCTTACGCCAGTGCCTCTTTCACCAGCTGGTTCACCAGCTTGCCGTCGGCCCTGCCCGCCAGCCGGGGCATGACCTCCTTCATCACCCTGCCCACGTCCTTTGGCCCCTGGGCCCCGCAGGCCTCGATGACCTGTGCGATGACTTCCCGGACCTGCTGTTCATCCAGTTGTGGCGGCAGGTAGGCCTGCAGGATCTCTATCTCCTCGTGCAGCCTGGCCACCGCCTCCGGCCGACCGGCTCTCTCGAAATCCGGGATGACCTCCCTGCGCTTCTTCACCTCGCGCATTACCACCTGCCGGATTTCGTCATCGTTCAAGTCGCGCCGCCTGGCCAATTCCTCGTTCTTGATCTCCGCCCTCAGCAACCTGAGGACCGCCACCCGGAGCTTGCCTGCCTCCCGCTCCTTCATGGCCTGCTTCATGTCCTGCAACAGCACGTCGTTGAGAGACACGGGGCTCCCCCCTAGCTCCACTTCTTCTTCTTCCGCGCTGCCTCAGACTTCTTCTTCCTCCTCACGCTGGGCTTGTCGTAGTGCTCGTGCTTGCGGATATCCTGCATAACGCCGGCCTTCTGGCACGAACGCTTGAATCTCTTCAAGGCAGCGTCCAGGGACTCGTTCTTCCCCACGCGAACTTCGCTCACAATCTCCCTCCCCTCCGGGGCTGTCCTTACTGTCCTGCATGTCAGGGACTCACTGATTGTACCGAACCACAAGTGAGAGCGTCAAGGTTAGCCCGGGGGCCATCTGAACTCCCGTCCCCCCAGGAGGTGGTAGTGCAGGTGAAACACACTCTGCCCTGCCGCCGCCCCGCAGTTGTTGACCACGCGATAGCTGTCCAGCCCCAGCTCACGCGCCAGGCGAGACGCTACCAGTTGCAGGTGTCCCAACAGGCCCGCATCGCCCTCCGCCACCTCGGCCAGTGAACCCACGTGCCGCTTGGGAATAAGGAGGACGTGAACCGGAGCCACCGGGTTGATGTCACGTATCGCCACCAGCTGCTCGTCTTCGAACACCAGGTCAGACGACAGCTCACGGGAAGCAATGCGACAGAACAGGCACTCCGCCACTATCTCACCTCCTTCGTTCCAACCTCGCTGCTCAACGAATCGCCGCGCAGGGGGCGCGGCGGAAGGTATGCGACTACGATACCTATTATAGATTCTACCAGATGTCAATGGCGAAGGGAATCGCTTCCGTGTGGGGCGCGGCTACTCCCCGGTCACCCGCCCGCGCTCCACCCGTCGCGGCAGACTACCTTCCCCTGCGCCGCCTCCTGTGCCGCGCCCACGATACGGACAGTGACCAGCTGCCCCGCTTCCAGGCCGTCATCGTCCAGCACCACCCGCACGTAGGTGTCGGTCAGCCCTTCCCACCGCTCTCCCACGCGTTCTTCGACCAGCACCCGCTCGACACCCCCGACGCTGGCCCGGATGAAGTCCGCCTTCTTGTCGGCGGCCAGCTCCAGCAGCTGCCTGCTGCGGCGCGCACACTCCGCGGGGCCAGGCAGGTCACCCCATTCCGCCGCCGCCGTACCCGGCCGCGGTGAAAAGCGGAACACGTGCAGGTCCAGCAGGGGCAGCGCGCGCAGCAGTTCGAAGGTGTCCGCGAAGTCCCGTTCCGTCTCCCCCGGGAACCCCACCATCACGTCAGCCGTCACCGCGATGCCCGGGATGCTGCACGCCAGCCCCTCCACCAGCCCGCGGTAGAAGGCGCGGTCGTAGCGGCGGTTCATGCGCCGCAGCACGCGATCGCTCCCACTCTGCAGGGGAATGTGCAGGTGGCGACAGAGGCGGGCGTCTGCGGACATCAGTCCCACCACTCCCTCTCCCACCTCCAGCGGCTCCAGGCTCCCCAGGCGCAGGCGATAGTCCCCCTGCACCCGCTCCAGCAGGAGCTCGAGCAGCCTGACCAGATCCCAGCCGGGCAGGTCCGCCCCGTAGGTGCCAATGTGGATGCCGGTCAGCACCACCTCCCGGCAGCCCGCCCCCACCAGCGCCCGCACCTCCTCCACCACTTCCAGGGGCGGCGCGCTGCGCACCCTTCCCCTGGCCAGCGGCACGATGCAGTACGCACAGTGACTCTCGCACCCGTCCTGCACCTTCACGAAGCCCCGTGTGCGCCCTGCCGGCCTGGCCGCGGGGGCCGCCCGGCTTGCTATCCCCAGCCTGCCGGCCACTAGCTCGGCCAGCCGCTCCTTGTCGGCATTGGGCACTACCATGTCCACTTCCGCCATTTCCCGCAGCGAGGCCTGCCCTACGGTAGCCAGGCACCCTGTGGCCACCACCACCGCCTGCGGGTGGCGCCGCCGCAGGCGCCGCAGCAGGGCCCGCGACTTGCGGTCGCTGACGTGGGTGACCGTACAGGTGTTGACCACGCAGATGTCGGCCGGCTCCGAGGGGTCCACCACCTGGAACCCGCGGGCGGCGAAGTCCGCTGCCATTTTCCCGGACTCCACCTGGTTCACCTTGCAGCCCAGCGTGTATAGCGCTACCGTGGTCACCGCTCGTCTCCCCCGCCCAGGTCTCCCAGTTCGTACAACACCAGGGCCAGCCCCACGATGCCAGCCGTTTCAGCCCGCAGGATGCGCGGGCCCAGCCCCGTGCCCACTACCCCGCATGAACGCGCTTGCTCCACTTCTGCAGGGGAGAAGCCCCCCTCGGGACCCACGAAGAGGAGCAGTCCTTCCTGCCGGCACCTCTCTCTCCAGGCGCGCAACACCTGCTTGAGCCCCATGCTCCGTTCCGCTTCGTAGAGCATGACGGCCGGCCTCAGCCGCCCGCGCTCCAGCACCGCGCCCAGGTCCTGCAGCGCTTCGATGCGGGGGATGAGCCCCCGCCCGCACTGCTTGCAGGCAGCGGCGGCAATGCGCTGCCACCTGGCCACCCTCTCCTGCCGGCGCTCCCCCTCCAGCCGGACCACTGTCCGCTCGCTCACCACCGGCACCACGCAACTCACGCCCAGTTCCACGGCCTTCTGGAGCACCAGGTCCATGCGTTCCCCTTTGACCAGCGCCTGCACCAGGGTCACCGGCACCGGCGGCTCGCTTGCCGGCATCCGCCCCCCCGTGAAGCGCACCCTTGCCCATCCATCCCCGACCTGCACCAGTTGCCCGGGGTAGACCGCCCCGCTGCCGTCCAGCACCGCCACCTCTTCGCCCGGGCGCAGACGGAGCACCGCCGACAGGTGGTGACCCTCGGGGCCCTGGATGGTAGCACCTTCGCCATCGATGTCCGCGGGCGCCACGATGAAGCGATGGAGACTCATGCCACCCGGCGGGCACAGAGGCCCACCCAGTCCTGCTCCTGGCGGCGGCTGGCCAGGCTCAGCCCGCTGGCTGCCAGTGCCCCCGCCACTTCCGCCTCCCGCTCGCCGATGATGCCAGAGACCAGCAGGTAGCCCCCAGGGTGAACGGCTCCCGCCAGCACCGGTAATAACTCCAGCA
>JARYMO010000110.1 GCA_029907055.1 Syntrophomonadaceae bacterium
CATCAGCATCGGCGGCGGGGCCGAGGGGCCGGAGGGGGTCTCCTCCGCCCTGCAGATCCTGGCTCTGCTCACCGTGCTGTCGCTGGCGCCGGCCATCCTGGTCATGGTCACCTCCTTCACCCGCATCATCGTGGTGCTGGCCTTCGTGCGCAACGCGCTGGCCACCCAGCAGATGCCGCCCAACCAGGTGCTGGTGGGACTGGCCCTCTTCCTCACCTTCTTCGTCATGGCCCCCACCTTCCGGGAGGTCAACGAGCAGGCGCTGCAGCCCTACTTCGCCGGGCAGATCGCCCAGGACGAGGCCTACCAGCGCGGGGTGGCGCCGCTGCGCACCTTCATGTTCCGGCAGACGCGGGAGAAGGACCTGGCCCTGTTCGTGCGCATGGCCGACATCGAGCGGCCGCGCACCTACCGGGACATCCCCACCTGGGTGCTGGTGCCGGCCTTCGTCATCAGCGAGCTGAAGACGGCGTTCCAGATCGGGTTCGTCATCTTCATCCCGTTCCTGGTCATCGACATGGTGGTGTCCAGCGCCCTCATGTCCATGGGCATGCTGATGCTGCCGCCGATGATGATCTCGCTGCCGTTCAAGATCCTGCTCTTCATCCTGGTGGACGGCTGGAACCTGACCATCAACTCGCTCATCATGAGCTTCCGCTGACGGCGGGAGGACCCCCGCGCCCGCGGCGGCGCGCGCACCGCCAGGCGGGCGGGCGGCGCCCGGCGGCCGGCGGGGAACGGAGCTTCGCAGGGGAGAAGGACGCATGTACGCAGACGCGGCCCTGGCCATTGCCAGGGAGACCATGTACACCATCCTGTTGCTGTCGGCCCCCATCCTGGGCGGCAGCCTGCTCATCGGCCTGCTGGTCAGCATCCTGCAGGCCACCACCCAGATCCAGGAGCAGACGCTGACCTTCGTGCCCAAGATCGTGGTGGTGCTGCTGGTGGTGGTCATCTTCGGCCCCTGGATGCTCAACGTGCTGGTGGGGTTCACCCACAACCTGCTGGTGGACATCCCCCGGCTGGTGACCCTGGGCTGAGGGGGGAGCGGCGGTGCCGGGCCTGGACGCCTACCTGCTGGTCTTCGGCCGCGTGTCGGGGCTGTTCCTCTCCGCGCCGGTGTTCAGCAGCCGCCAGCTGCCGGTGATGGTCAGGGTGCTGCTGACCGCCGCGCTGGCCCTCATGCTGGCGCGCATGGTGCACATCCCGCAGGGCGCGGAGCTGGCCAACAGCGGCCTCTTCATCATGGCCTTGGCCGGCGAGGTGCTCATCGGCTACGCCATTGGCTTCGTCGCCTATTTCATCTTCGCCGCCGTGCAGCTGGCCGGCCAGTTGGTGGACATGCAGATGGGCTTCGGCATCGTCAACGTCATCAACCCGGAATCGGGCGCCACCAGCCCGCTGGTGGGCAGCCTCTTCTACCTCGTCGCCCTGCTGGTGTACCTGGGCCTCAACGGCCACCACCAGCTGCTGATGGCGGTGTACGACAGCTACCGCTTCATCCCCGTGCTGGGGGTGGACCTGGCGGGGGGCTTCGCCCGCCTGCTGGTAGACCTGGGCGCCTTCATGTTCGTGGCGGCGGTGAAGATCGCCGCCCCGGTGGTGGCGGCCGTCTTCGTTGCCGACGTGGCGCTGGGCTTCATGGCGCGCTCGGTGCCGCAGATGAACGTCTTCCTGGTCGGCATCCCGCTCAAGATCCTGGCCGGGCTGGTGATGCTGCTGCTCACCATGCCGGTCTTCGTGTGGGTGCTGCAGGTGTACTTCGACCGCTTCTTCAGCTACCTGGACCAGGCGCTGATGGCGCTGGCGCGGTGAGGGAGGAGGGGGCCATGGACAGGGGCAGGGACGACTCCCCGCCGCGGCTGCCGGCCGTGCCGGGGGAGGAGAGCACGACAACCGGAGGGCGCTGGTGGGAGGCAGGGACGCCGGCAAGCGGCGGCAGGCCGCTGCCCTGGGCCCTCGACCTGCAGCTGTTCGCCGAGGGCGGCGAGAAGACCGAGCCCGCCACCCCGCGCCGGCGGCAGGAGGCCCGGCGCAAGGGGCAGGTGTTCAAGAGCGTCGACCTCAGCTCGGCCGTCATCCTGCTGGTGGGCTTCGCCGTCATCTACCTGACCCTGCCCTACATGCTGGGGCTGATGAAAGACTTCCTGCAGCGCTACTTCAGCAACCCGGTGCCCGACTTCACTATCGCCTTCGCCTGCGCCGTGCTGCTGGACGCCATGGTGGTCACCGCCCGCATGGTGACGCCCCTGCTGGGGGCCATGCTGGTGGCCGGGCTGCTGGTCAACGTGCTGCAGGTGGGGCTGGTCTTCTCCGGCGAGGGAGTGACCATCAAGCCCGAGCGGCTCAACCCGGTGGAGGGGTTCAAGCGCATCTTCTCCAAGCGGGCCATGGTGGAGCTGGCCAAGTCCCTGCTCAAAATCGGCCTGGTGGGCTGGGTGGTCTACGCCGTCATCCGCAAGCACCTGGGGCTGTTCCCCCGCTTCGTGGACATGGAGCCGGCGGCCATGCTGCAGGCGCTGGCCCTGGTCATCTTCGAGATGGCCCTCAAGGTGGGACTGGTGCTGCTGGTCATCGGCATCCTCGACTATTTCTACCAGTGGTGGGAGCACGAGCGCTCGCTGCGCATGAGCAAGGAAGAGGTCAAGCAGGAGTACAAGCAGGTGGAGGGCGACCCCCACATCCGCAACCGCCGTCGCCAGCGCCAGCGCGAGCTGGCCCTGCGGCGCATGATGCAGGAGGTGCCCAAGGCCGACGTGGTCATCACCAACCCCACCCACTTCGCGGTGGCCCTGCGCTACGACGGCGAGCGCATGGACGCCCCGCAGGTGGTGGCCAAGGGGCAGGACCTGGTGGCCCTGCGCATCCGCGAGCTGGCCCAGCAGCACGAAGTGGCGGTGGTGGAGAACCCGTCCCTGGCCCGCACCCTCTACTACGCGGTGCAGGTGGGCGACCCGGTGCCGGAGAAGTTCTACCAGGCGGTGGCCGAGGTGCTGGCCTTCGTCTACCGCACCCGGCGCAAGGCCCTCTGAAACAAGGGGACGCTCTTTTCGTTTCACGGTTCCCCCCTGGAACAAGGGGACGCTCTTTCTGTTTCAGGGCACGGAAAGGAGGTGAGCCGGCATGGAAGCCATTCTCAACCGGATGCGGCACGGCAGCGACGTGCTGATTGCCTTCATCGTCATCGCGGTGGTGGTGATGATGGTCATCCCCATCCCCTACGAGCTGCTGGACGTGCTGCTCACCTTCAACATCTCCTTCTCGCTCATCGTGCTGATGATCTCCATGTTCACCCTCAAGCCGCTGGAGTTCTCGGTCATGCCCTCGCTGCTGCTCATCATGACCCTGCTGCGGCTGTCGCTCAACGTTTCCTCCACCCGGCTCATCCTGCTCGACGCCTTCGCCGGCAACGTCATCCAGAGCTTCGGGCAGTTCGTGGTGCGGGGCGACGTGGTGGTGGGGCTCATCATCTTCGTCATCATCGTCATCATCCAGTTCATCGTCATCACCCGCGGCGCCGAGCGGGTGTCGGAGGTGGCGGCCCGCTTCACCCTGGACGCCATGCCCGGCAAACAGATGGCCATTGACGCCGACCTCAACTCCGGCCTCATCGGCGAGGAGGAAGCGCGCGAGCGGCGCCGCACCATCCAGCGCGAGGCCGATTTCTACGGGGCCATGGACGGGGCCAGCAAGTTCGTCAAGGGAGATGCCATCGCCGGCATTCTCATCCTCATCATCAACATCATCGGCGGCTTCATCATCGGCATGATGCGGATGGGCATGTCGGCGGGGGAGGCGGCCTCCACCTACACCATCCTCACCGTGGGCGACGGCCTGGTGACCCAGATCCCGGCCCTGCTGCTCTCCACCGCCACCGGCATTGCCGTCACCCGCAGCGCCTCCGAGTTCAACCTGGGGGCCGAGCTGCAGCGCCAGCTGCTCAGCCAGTACAAGGCGCTGGGCATCGCCGCCGTGGTGCTGGTGCTGCTGGGCTTCATGGGCCTGCCCAAGCTGCCCATGTTCCTCATGGCCGCCGTCTTCGGCTACCTCTACTACGCCCTGCGCCGGCAGGAGGGGCGGGCGGTGGTGCCGGAGGTGCGCCCGGAGGAAGTGGAGGCCGAGCACATCCGCCGCCCGGAGAACGTGGTGGAGCTGCTGCAGGTGGAGAAGATGGAGCTGGAGCTGGGTTACGGACTCATCCCGCTGGTGGACGCCGAGCAGGGCGGCGACCTGCTCGACCGCATCGTCATGATCCGCCGCCAGTGCGCCATGGAGCTGGGCTTCATCGTCCCCCCCATCCGCATCCGCGACAACATGCAGCTCAAGCCCAACTCCTACGTCATCAAGGTCAAGGGACTGGAAATCGCTTCCGGCGAGCTGCAGCCGGGCAGCTACCTGGTCATCGGCCCCGGGGTGGAGGAAGACGGGGAGCTGCGCGGCCTGGTCACGGTGGAGCCGGCCTTCCAGCTGCCCGCGCGCTGGGTGGAGACCGGGCAGCGCGAGGCGGCCGAGCTGCGCGGCTACACGGTGGTGGACCCGCCCTCGGTGCTGGCTACCCACCTCACCCAGGTCATCAAGCGGCACGCCTACGAGCTGCTTGGCCGGCAGGAAGTCCAGAACATCGTCAACTACATCAAGGAGCAGAACCCGGCGGTGGTCAGCGAGCTCATCCCCGACCTGATGTCCATCGGCGACGTGCAGAAGGTGCTGGCCAACCTGCTGCGCGAGCAGGTGCCCATCCGCGACATGGTCACCATCCTGGAGACGCTGGCCGACTACGCCAAGCTCACCCGCGACGTGGACGTCCTCACCGAGTACGCGCGCCAGGCACTGCGGCGCAGTATCATGAAGCAGTACGTGGGCGCCGACCGCAAGCTGGCGGTCATCACCCTCGACCCCGGGCTGGAGGAGCAGCTGCGCGAGGCCGTGCAACAGAGCGAGTTCGGCTCCTACCTGGCCCTGCAGCCGGACCAGGCCCAGGCCCTGGTGGGTCAGCTCAGCCGCCTGCAGGAGGGCATGGTGCACCGCGGCCAGACCCCGGTGGTGCTGTGCGCCCCGGTGCTGCGCCTGTACCTCAAGCGCCTGCTGGAGAGGTTCCTTCCGAACCTGGTGCTGTTGTCGTACAATGAGATAGAATCCGGGGTGGAGGTTGAAGTAGTGGGAATGGTGGCCGTATGAAGATCCGACGCTTCGTCGCCGACGACTTCCAGGAAGCGCTGCGCCAGGCCAAGGCGGAAATGGGCCAGGACGCGGTCATCATACATAGCCGCAAGTTCAAGCAGGGCGGCATCTTCGGGCTGTTCGCCCGCACCAAAGTGGAGCTGACGGTGGCCGCCGACAGCGAGATGCGCCCGGTGGAAGGGGGCGGCGTGTCCCTGGGGGCCGCCCGCCGGCGCCTGGAATCGGTCAGCGAGGCGCACGTGACGGCGGAGAGCGCGGTGTCGCCCGCACCGGTGGCCGCCCCGGCGCCTGCCGTCGTCCCCGCGCCCTC
>JARYMO010000111.1 GCA_029907055.1 Syntrophomonadaceae bacterium
GTTCTCGCCGTGCTCTCCTGCCTGGCTGCCCTGCGCATCGGGCCCCGCCCCCTGCCGCGGGCGGCCGCCGCCTTTGATGTGCACGGAGCCCTGCTCTACGTGACGGGCCTGAGTGCTGCCATGTACGGGATGTCGACCGCGGCCAGCAGCCGGCCGGGCGCATGGATACTGCTGGGAGGCCTGGCGCTGCTGGCGCTCTTTGTACGACAGGAACTGCGGGAGGTTTCCCCGCTGGTGGAGCTGCGCCTGCTGCTGGCCAACCGCCCGTTCGCATTCTCCAACCTCGCCGCGCTGGTCAACTACATGTCCACCAGCGGGGTAGGCTACCTGCTCTCCGTGTACCTGCAATCGGTGCGAGGACTCACTGCCCAGGGCGCGGGACTGGTGCTGCTGGCGCAGGCGGGAATCATGGCCACGGTGTCCCCGCTGTCCGGCAGGCTTTCCGACCGGGTGGAGCCGCGCCTGGTGGCCACTACCGGCATGGTCCTTACTGGCGCCGGCCTGGTGATGCTGGAGTTCCTCACCCCCAGCACGCCGACGGTGTACCTGGTCACGGCGCTGCTGGTCATCGGCCTCGGCTACGGCCTCTTCGCGCCCCCTAACAACAATGCGGTCATGAGTTCGGTGCCCCCCCGCTCGTATGGTGTTGCTTCCTCCATCCTCAGCACCATGCGTCTGGTGGGGCAGACCATGAGCATGACCCTGACCTCGCTCATCCTGGCGGCGATGGTGGGCACTACCGCGGTGGGGGCCTTGCCGGCCGGGGTATTCATGCGGGGGATGAAGGCGGCGGTGGGCGTCTTTGCTGCCTGCTGCGTGGCGGGGGCCTTCGCCTCCATGGCCCGCGGGAAGGTGCTGCAGGAGCCCTGACCTTCCTTGAAAAGGGTTCCCCGCTCGTGTATAATTGGGTTGGTTAGCGGCTGTGCGGCAGTGGCGGAATCGGCAGACGCACCAGACTTAGGATCTGGCGGGTGACACCGTGGGGGTTCAAGTCCCTTCTGCCGCACCAGCGAATCGCGGCGCGCAGCCAGGCGCCAGCGGCTGCGGAGCGCTTTATCAGGCGATACCACAACCACCAGTGCAGGCTGGTGGTTGCTTGTTACCGAAGGCAGCGCGGCAGCGACGACAGGAGGTCTCGGCATGGGGAAGACTACACACAGAATGGCTGCGGGACTGGGTATGCTGGTACTGGCAGCGTTGCTGGTCACCGGCTGCGCATCGAGCAAGGAGCCAGCCTTTTACCAGGGTGATGCTCCGCCCCAGCTCGAAGTTGAGCGCTGGGGGTGGCGCGCTTCGTCGAACATGTTCTGGGTGGCGGAGGGTGTGGTGAAGAACCTGACCGACCAGCCCCTGGAAGGGGTGACCGCGGTGTGCAGCTTCTACGATGCCGGGGGCACCTTCCGCAAGAGCGAGAGCGGTCGTATCGAGAAAGTTATTCCGCCGGGTAAGAGCGTCCAGTTTCGCGTGTGCGCCACGGTAGACCCCGGCGTGGCGCTGGCCCGCATCGACTTCACGGACTTCATGGGAGAGTACCTGCCGGTGAAACAGGAGGAGCCGCGGCTGCGCGCCATGCGGGCTGACTGAGAATGGGTCTTCCTCTCGTGCAAGGCCAGGACGATGACCCCGGGAGGGGGTGTGCGCATGATTGAACTCCTGTATCCTCGCATCTATGTGGCCAGCCTGGCCGACATCCCCCTGGAGGCGCTCCGCCGGGAGCGCATCCGGGCCTATATCCTTGATCTGGACAACACCCTCACCATGTGGAACAGCAACGAGCTGGCCCCGGGCGCGCGGGAATGGCTGGAGGATCTGCGGGCGATGGGCGGGAAGGCCTGCCTGCTGTCCAACAACCACCAGCGCCGGGTGGCGGCGGTGGCCGAGGCCCTGGATATCCCCTACGTGCACAAGGCGGGAAAACCACGGCGCCGGGCCTTCGAGCGGGCGCTGGAACAGCTCAGTACACCGCACCAGGAAACGGCAGTAGTAGGGGATCAGGTGTTCACCGACATCCTGGGGGGTAACCGCATGGGTATGCTCACCATCCTGGTCAAGCCCATTCATCCCCGCGAGTACTTCGGCACGCGGCTGGTGCGCAAGGTAGAGCGGCTGGTGGTCAAGCGCCTGCCGCAGGGTCCCACAGCCGCCTCGCGGTGAGCGCGGTGTGCGGTGGACAGGAGGTGAGGCAGTGCAGATTGATGCGGCAACGCGGCTGCTGGGGGTCATCGGGATGCCAGTGGCCCACTCACTGTCCCCGGCCATGCACAACCGGGCACTGGCTGCCCTGGGACTGAACTATGCCTACCTGGCCTTCGCCGTGGATCCGCCACGGTTGGCTGATGCTGTGCGCGGGCTGCGGGTGCTGGGCTGTGCAGGGTTCAACGTCACTATCCCCCACAAGGAAACCGTGATGCCCCTGTTGGATGAGGTGACTCCCGCGGCCCGCGCCTGCGGAGCGGTCAACTGCGTGTGTAGCCGCGAGGGCCGCCTGATCGGTCACAACACGGACGGCAGCGGGTTCGTCGCGGCCCTGCGCGAGGCAGGGGTCGAGCCGGGCGGCGCGGTGGCCCTGGTGGTCGGCGCTGGCGGCGCGGGGAGGGCTGTGGCTTTCAGTCTGGCGGAGGCAGGGGTCTCCGGACTGGTCGTGGTGGACCTGCAGCCGCAGCGTGCGGTGGGTTTAGCGGATGAGGTGCGCGCTGTCCGTGGAATCTCTGCCCATGCCCTGCACGCGGCTGACCCCGCGCTGCCGCAGGCGGTGGCCTCGGCGGACCTGCTGGTCAATGCTTCCCCGGCTGGCATGCACCCGGATGTCGACCGCATGCCGCTGCTTCCGGAGTGGTTTCGCCCCGGGCAGGTGGTGGCAGACATCGTGTACACCCCGCGCGAAACCAGGTGGCTGGCTGAGGCCCGTCGGCGAGGACTGCGGACAGTCGACGGGGTGGGGATGTTCGTGCACCAGGGGGCCCGGTCCTTCGAACTGTTTACCGGGCAGGCCGCTCCGGTGGCACTGATGAGGGAGGTGGTCTGCCATCACCTGCAGCACGGCTAGGGAAGAACGACCAGGCCTGGCCGGGGAGGGCGGCACCACCCTGGTGGAGTTGCTGTGTGCCCTGGTGTTGCTGGGCATGGTGGCCTTGCTGGTGGTTCCGACCACCAGGGCAGCGGCCGCGCACCTGCAGCTGGTGCGCGAGGCCGACGAGCTGTGCCGGGTGCTGCGCCTGGCCCAGGCACGGGCCATGGCTACTGAACAGGCCAACCAGGTGCGCTTCTACCCGGACTCCAACCGCTACCGCACGTACCAGCCACATGTGGTGGACCACCAGCTGGCGGCCGGCGTGCGCATCGACTACGTCAGCTTCCCCCGCGACTCCCGTGGCTGGATCATGTGCCAGTTCAGTCCCCTTGGTGTGCCTGCCGCGGGCGGCACGGTGGCCCTTAGCAACCAGCGGGGAGAGAGAATCTACGTCATCACCACCCCGGTCGTGGGGCGGGTGCGGGTTTCCCCGCGGCCGCCGGCGGCTTGACCTTACCGTTCCGGGAACCAAGGAGTGAAGATTGTGGCTCTACGTTTCCTCACTGCCGGCGAATCGCACGGGCCGGCCCTGAGCGCCATCCTGGAGGGTTTTCCCTCCGGCGTGCCCATCGACATCGAGGCCCTGAACCGGGAGATGGCGCGTCGCCAGGGGGGCTACGGGCGCGGAGGCCGCATGGCCATCGAACGTGACCAGGTGCGCATCCTGGCCGGAGTGCGGGGCGGGGTCACCCTCGGCACCCCGGTGGCCCTGGAGGTGGAGAACCTGGATTTCCCCAGCTGGGAGGATGTCATGTCGCCGGTTTCCGGCCGGGAAGGGGGCCGGGGGGTGTATCGGCCCCGGCCTGGCCACGCCGACCTGGCCGGCGGGATGAAGTACCGCCACCGGGACCTGCGCAACGTGCTGGAGCGGGCCAGTGCCCGCGAAACGGCCATGCGGGTTGCGGTGGGCGCGGTCTGCCGCCAGCTGCTGGAGGTGTTCTCCATGCCGGTGGTGAGCCAGGTGCTCTCCATCGGGAAAGAGACCGCAACCCCGGCAGCAATCGCGGGAGACAGGCTGGATGAGGTGCGCGGTGCGGTAGAGTCTTCGCCGGTGCGCTGCGCGGATGCAGAAGCCTCCGCGCGCATGGTAGCCGCCATCGATGCCGCACGCCGGGACGGGGAGTCGCTGGGCGGCAGCTTCGAGGTGGCGGTCCTCAACGTGCCCCCCGGACTGGGCAGCCATGCCCAGTGGGACCGGCGCCTGGACTGCCGGCTGGCAGCGGCGGTGATGAGCGTTCCGGCCGTCAAGGCGGTGGAGATTGGCGACGGGATGACAGTGGCCGGGCTGAGAGGTTCGCTGGCCCAGGACGCCATCTACTGCGACGCCCAGCGCGGGGTGCACCGCCTGACCAATCGCGCCGGCGGGGTGGAAGGGGGCATCTCCAATGGTGAGCCCCTGCGCGTGCGCGGCTACATGAAGCCCATTCCCACCATGTACCGGCCCCTGCCCAGCGTCGACCTGCGCACCGGTGAGGCGGCCCAGGCGGCAGTGGAGCGTTCCGACATCTGCGCGGTACCCGCCGCGGCGGTGGTGGCAGAGGCGGTGGTCGCCTGGGTGGTAGCCGATGCCTTCCTGGAGAAGTTCGGTGGCGATTCATTGGAAGAGGTAGCCGACAACTACCGGCGCCACCTGCAGTACCTGAGAGAGGTATGGCGATGGACAGGAACATCGTTCTCATAGGGTTCATGGGCAGCGGGAAGTCTGCCGTGGGTCGGCGCCTGGCGCGCCGCCTGCACATGGAGTACCTCGATACCGACAGCGAAATTGAGGCTCTGGTGGGGATGAGCGTACAGGAAATCTTCCGCAGGTACGGCGAGAAGCGCTTCCGCTCGGAAGAGAAGGCACTGGCGGCACGCCTGGCCGGGCGCAAAGGGCTGGTCATCTCCAGCGGGGGCGGCATGGTGCTGGAGCCGGAGAACGTGGCCAACCTGCGCCGCAACGGGGTGCTGGTGCTGCTTTCCGCTACCCCGGCCGAGGTCTTCCGGCGCCTGCAGCGCAGCCGCACCCAACGCCCGCTGCTGGGGCGCTCCTTCACCAAGGAGGACATTGCCCGCCTGATGGCCGAACGCGAGCCGTACTATGCCTGCGCTGACATTTCGGTCACCACCACCGGCAAGGCGCTGGACGACGTGGTGGAAACGATCCTGCGCGCGCTCAAGGAGGTCGATCATGCGAACCCTGCGCATTGACCTTGGCCGCAGATCCTATCTGATTCACGTTGCTGCCGGCCTGCTGGCCGACATTGGTGGGCGCGTCCGCGCGCTCGGCTCATGGCGCCAGGTGTTCCTGGTCAGCAACCCCACCGTGTTCGGCCTCTACGGCCACCTGGTGCAACAGGGCCTGGCCCGGGCCGGGCTGCAGGTAGTGGTGGGCAT
>JARYMO010000112.1 GCA_029907055.1 Syntrophomonadaceae bacterium
TGCACCCGTCCAACTACCGCATCGTGGGCTTCACTTCCTCGGTGCCCCTCGCCGAACTCGTAGAGGTAGGTCGGGCCTACGACATTCCGACCATGGAAGACATGGGGAGCGGGGTCCTGGTAGACCTTTCCCCCTGGGGCCTCTCAGCGGAACCGACCGTCCAGGAGCGCCTCCGCCAGGGGGTAGATGTCCTCACGTTCAGCGGGGACAAGTTGTTAGGGGGGCCGCAGGCGGGCATCATCGTGGGAAGGCGTGACTTGGTGGAACGAATGAAAAGGAACCAGCTGACACGGGCCTTGCGGGTGGATAAGATCACCATTGCAGCCCTGGAAGGGACTCTGCTCGAATACCTGCGGGGGTCGGCGATGGAGGCGGTGCCTTCCCTGGCCATGGTAACCGCATCCCGTGACACGTTGCTGCAACGGGCGCAGACCTTGGCCGCGGCCCTGCAGGCACGATGCCTGCCGGAAGACATCGTCGAGTCCGTCGGCACCGTGGCGGTGGAGGACCTGGTGGGAGGGGGCGCGTTCCCGACAGACGTGCTGCCGGGTGCGGCCGTAGAAATGAGGTTCTGCGGCGAGCGTGTCCATGAGGCAGCGTGCCGGCTCAGGACCGGTGTCCCTGCCGTTCTGCCCAGGGTGTCGGAGAACCGCATGCTGCTGAGCCTTCGCACCATCCGGCCGGCGGAAGAGCACGTGCTGGTAGAGCGTATCGACCGGACAGTCAGGGGGCTGAGCGAGTGAAGAGGGTGGTCATTGGTACAGCCGGACACATTGATCACGGAAAAACGACCCTGGTGAAGGCCCTGACCGGCATTGACACTGACCGCCTGAAGGAAGAAAAGCAACGGGGCATTTCCATCGAGTTGGGATTTGCCCCTTTGCGCTTGCCCAGCGGCCAAGTGGCGGCGATTGTGGATGTGCCTGGGCACGAACGCTTCATCCGCCACATGTTGGCCGGCGCTTCGGGGGTGGACGCGGTCATGTTGGTGGTGGCTGCCGACGAAGGGATCATGCCCCAGACTCGGGAGCATGTTGACATCATTGAACTGCTCGGCGTAGACCGCGGGGTGGTGGTAATCACCAAGAAGGACCTGGTCGACGAGGAGTGGCTGATGCTCGTCGAGGAAGAAATCCGGGATTTTCTCCAGAAGTGCATCCTGCGACATGCCCCGGTGGTGGCGGTATCGGCAGTGAGCGGAGAAGGGATCGACACACTCCTGCAAATCCTGCAAGACTTGACTTCCGACCTGCCGGAAAGGGCGGTCATCGGCAAGGCCCGCCTGCCAATCGACCGTGCCTTTTCGATGACCGGCTTCGGCACGGTGGTGACCGGGACCCTGTGGTCGGGGCGGATCCGGGTGGGTGACAGCATGGAAGTACTCCCGCCGCGGCTGCCAACGCGGGTGAGAACCCTGCAGGTTCACGGGCAGAAAGTGGAAGAGGCGGAGGCCGGGCAAAGGGTGGCGGTCAACCTCCAGGGGCTCGAACTCTCCGACGTACAGCGCGGGTTCGTCGTCTGTACCCCTGGATTTCTGAGCCCCACGCATCGGCTGGACGCGACGATTCGACTCCTGAGTTCCAGCCCTCGAACGATTCGGAACTGGAATCGCATTCGTTTTCACTTGGGGACCGGGGAAGCGCTCGGGCGAGTGGTGTTGCTCGACCGGGACGAATTGCTACCAGGCGAAGAAGCGTATGCCCAGATCGTGCTGGAAAACCCTATTGTGGCAGCCCGCAACGACCGGTTCGTAATCAGGTTTTACTCCCCAATGATGACGGTAGGGGGAGGCAAGGTGATTGACCCACACCCTCCCAAGCAGAAGCGTTTCCGGGAAGACGTGCTCGCGCGCTTGGCGGTGAAGGAGGAAGGCAGCCTGGGGGAGAGGGTCCTGCAGGAACTTGAACAGCGCGGCGACGATGCCTGCACCCAGCAAGAGATAGCCGCCAGGGTAGGGGCGGATGAGGCTGCGGTGAGGGAAGAACTCGATCGGCTGGTGGAAGGGCAGGAGGCAATGCGGGTCGAAGTGGAGGGCAAGTCCTTCTATCTTGCACGTCTGGCCTTGGAAGAGATGGAGGCGGGCATCCAGAAGGATCTGGAGGCCTATCACCGTCGGTATCCGCTGCGGAAGGGCCTCCCACGAGAAGAGCTGCGGAGCAGACATCTGAGATTCAAGCAGCCGAAGCTTGCCGCAGCGATGCTGCAGGCAATGGAAGACCGCGGGGTGCTCGTCGCGCAAGGGAGTTCCGTGGCGTTGCCAGGATTCGAACCCAAGCCAACCCCGGTTCAGCAGCGGGCCATTGAGGTTCTCCGGCAGGCCTTCGCAGCAGATATGTTTTCTCCCCCGACTCCCAAAGAAGTCGCGGAGACAGAGGGGATTGACCCCGAGGTTCTGGCCGAAGTACTGGCCTTCCTTCTGGAAACCGGCGAACTGGTGAAGGTGGGGGAGAATGCCGTGTTTCTCGCCGAGGCAGTGGACGAAGGGAAGAGGCGGCTGGATGAGTTCTTCACGCGGGAAAGAGAGCTTTCGTTGGCGGCGGCGCGGGATATCTTCCAGAGTTCGCGCAAGCATACCCTTCCGCTGATGGAGTACTATGACCGCATCCGGTATACACGGCGGGTGGGAGACATGAGGGTGCGGAACAGGTGAGGCATATGGAGATTCCCAAGGAACGGGAGGGCTGAGCCCACACATTTTCCCCACGGGCGACGGACATTATATATAATAAGTAGGAACGGATGTGATGGAGGCGGATCGGTCCTGGTGGACCGCCTGGACTTCAAATCCAGTCTGCGCCGTGGTGGCCCCACGGTGGGTGGGTTCGATTCCCACACGCCTCCGCCAAGTGATGCTGCTTTTCGGACGGGCTGAGTCAGCCCGTTCGTGCTTTTCCCCATGTCAGCCTGGGGGATTCCCTCGGGACCGATGCGCGAATAAGTGCCTCGAGGCGGCGAGCATTCTAAGCCCGCTTCTCCCGCAGTGCGTGACGGACGCCAGTCGCCAAGGATTGGCAATTATCGCCCGGCGCGGCCTGTGTTATAATTCGAACAACAGCGGGTAGGAGTCCGGAACGGCGGCGGCTGAGCTGCCTGCCGAGGGAACGGGGGATGTGTCGTGAGGCTGAACCTGTTGGATTACGCGATTATTCTGGTGGTGATAGCCGGTGGCGTTTCCGGGTACCAGCGAGGGTTGGTCCGTACGGTGGGGAACATTGTGTCCCTGGGCCTGGGGCTGGCGATAGCCGCCCTGGGGGCCGAAAAGCTCACTCTCTACCTGGAGGCGAAGATGCACACCGTGTCATCGCTTGCCGGCTACCTGGAGAACCACTTTCCCCTTTCCATGGTGGGGACTGCAGACATGGTGCTTCCCCAGAGCCTGCTTATCATGCCGCAGGTGAGCGATTCCCCGTACACCCCGCTGGCGTACGTGCTGGTCCTGGCCGGGAGCTTCCTGTCCCTCTGCTTGCTGGTAACGGTGGCTGCCCTGCTCACTTGGGCGGTATTGAGCTGGGTGCTGGGCTGGGTGGTCGATGGGACGCTGAACCGGGCAGGGGGGGCGGCAGTCGGCGTAGGACTGAAAACGGTGGGGATGGCGGTATTGATGGGCGTATTAGTGCCGCTGGTTGAAGTTGGGGCAAACATGCATATAGCTGGTGCCCTTATCACCAGGTCCTACACGCAGACCTCGGTGCTCACTCCGTACCTGGTGGTGCTCTTCAAGTGGATGACCCGGTGGGCCAACTTGAGCCTGTGACGGGAAGCAGGGTGCGACGGAAGCGACGTTGAGATGATTGGCTCTAGGGGGATTGACATGGCAGGCAATGGCAGCGATGCAGGCAGGAGCGCGTGGGAGCGGATGGATGAAGGGGAGCGCCAGGCAGCCTTCGGGCTTGCCGCCCGCTACGTCGACTTCCTGAATATTGCCAAGACGGAACGGGAGGCGACCGAGGCCATTATCGAGGCAGCTCGAGAGCGCGGATACGTTGAGCTGCGCCGAGACAGCACGGTGGTGGCGGGAGCTCGATTTTTTGCCCAAAGAAAGGGGAAGTTGTCGGCTCTACTGATGGTCGGAAAGGAGCCACTCGAAAAGGGATTCAATATCGTGGCCGCCCACGTGGACGCGCCGCGACTGGATCTGAAGCCTCGCCCGCTCTACGAGAGCGAAGGCTTGGCATTGCTGAGAACGCACTACTATGGCGGTATCAAGAAGTACCAATGGACGGCACTGCCAATGAGTCTTCGTGGCGTGGTAATCAAGAAGGACGGCTCTTGCATTCGGGTTACGGTGGGAGATGGTCCAGGAGACCCCGTACTCACCATTTCGGATCTGCTTCCCCACCTGGCCCGCGAACAAATGGAGAAGAAGATGAGCGACGGAGTGACTGGAGAGGGCCTCAATCTGCTGGTGGGGAACATTCCGCTGGCAGGAGCCACCAAGGACCCAGTACGCACGGCTGTTCTGGGTCTGCTGCGAGACCGCTACGGGATTGGAGAGGACGATTTCTGCAGTGCGGAACTGGAAGCAGTACCAGCCTTCCCCGCGGTAGACGTGGGCTTGGACCGCAGCATGGTAGGTGGTTATGGGCAGGATGACCGGGTGAGCGCGTTTGCCTGCCTGGAGGCAATCCTGTCGCTGGAAGAAACGAGGAGGACGGCAATCGCGGTGTTTGCTGACAAGGAGGAGATCGGCAGTGCAGGCAACACCGGACTCCGCTCATACTTCCTGGACAACCTGGTGGCGCAGCTGTTCGCTGCTGCAGGCATCACGGATTACTTCGAGGTGCGGGCGGCACTGGAGGCCTCTCGGGCCTTGTCGGCAGACGTGAGTGCCGCCTTTGACCCGCTCTATGAGAACGTCTTCGAGAAGATGAACACTTCGTACCTGGGAGCGGGTGTAGTGTTGACCAAGTACACCGGGTCACGCGGCAAGTACGACGCCAGTGACGCGAACCCTGAGTTCGTGGCCCATGTCCGCAGAATTCTGGACGACAATGGGGTCGTCTGGCAGGCGGGTGAGCTGGGGAAAGTTGACGAGGGAGGTGGGGGCACGGTGGCACAGTACCTCGCGCGCTACGGTATGGACGTCCTGGATTGCGGCGTTCCCCTGCTCAGCATGCATTCTCCTTTCGAGGTGGTGAGCAAGGCTGACCTCTTCATGGCCTTCAAGGCCTACCGGTCCTTTTTGCTCGATTGAAGGGAAGCAGGCCGAAGGGAGGTGATGGCGGTGGAGGAGAGGCAAAGGCTGACCCACATGGTGCGTGCAGCGGGTTGAGCGGCCAAGATGGGGCCGGGGGCCCTGAGCGATTTGCTGGCAGAGCTGCCCGTGAGTAGCGACCCGCGAGTACTGGTTGGGTTTGATTCGCTGGACGACGCGGGGGTGTTCGCGTTGTCGGCGACCCAAGCGCTCAT
>JARYMO010000113.1 GCA_029907055.1 Syntrophomonadaceae bacterium
GCTGCCAGCCCCCAGCTGACGCTGTTCGGGGCGGAGAGCGTGGCGGTCGAGGACCCGGCCCCCGCCGAGCCGGGCGAGTTCCCGCCGGCCGAACGGCTGCGGCGGGAGAAAGAGGTGCTGGGCTTCTACGTGTCGGGCAATCCCCTGGCCGAGTACCGCGAGGTGCTGCCCCTGTACATCACCCACGAGCTGGGGCAGGTGGCGGAGCTCGAGGATGGTGCGCGGGTGCACGTGGCGGGCATCGTCTCGGCGGTGAAGAAGCACCGCAACAAGAAAGGGGAAGCCTGGGCTTCCCTGGTGCTGGAGGATTTCTCGGCCAAGGTGGCGGCGGTGGTATTCCCGGCCGTTTTCCGGCGCCAGGGGGCCTGCCTGCAGGCGGACGGAGCAGTATTGGCCGAAGCCCGCGTCATGAGGGGCGAGGAAGGGGTCAAGCTGGCCATTGAAGGGGTAGCCGCGGTGCCGGCGGCGGTGAACGCCCTGCACGTGGCAGTCGGCGAGCAACTGGACGCCGACGCCGGCCGGGAACGCCTGCTGGCGGTGCTGGCGCGCCACCGCGGTGCGGTGCCGGTGTACCTGCGGCTGCCCGGCCGCAGGGTGCTGAAGCTGGACCCCTCGTGGTGGGTGCGGGCCAGCGTGGAACTGAAGCAGGAGCTGGGGGAAGTCTGCGGGCCGCGCAACGTGTGGTTCGCCTAGCAAAGAGGAGGGGGAGCGAGATGGAAAAGGGGTACGGCGGATACGGGTACGAGGACTTCGTGGTGGTCAAGGCCCTCGAAAACGGGGTCACCATCATCGGGCTGACCCGTGGCAAGGACACCAAGTTCCACCACACGGAGAAGCTGGACCGCGGAGAGGTGATGATCGCCCAGTTCACCGAACACACCTCGGCCATCAAGATCAGGGGCAGAGCCGAGGTATTGACACGCTACGGCCAGGTCATGTCCGAAGGCCAGAAATAGCAGGCGAATGACCCTGCGCCGCCCGGGCAGGGTCGGCCTGGAAGGGAGGGCGAGGCATGCGCAAGACCAAGATCATCTGTACCCTGGGGCCGGCCACCGATGACTACGAGCGCATCAAGGGGCTCATCGCGGCGGGCATGAACGTGGCGCGCCTGAACTTCTCCCACGGCACCCACGAAGAACACGGCCGCCGCATGGCCCTGGTACGCGCTGCCGCCGCTGAACTGGGTGCGGACGTGGGCATCATGCTGGACACCAAGGGGCCCGAGATACGCACCGGGCGCCTGGCCTCCGGGGAGGTGGAGCTGCAGAGCGGGCAGCGCTTCGTGCTCACCAGCCGCGACGTGCCGGGGGATGCCAGCGAGGTCACGGTCAGCTACGCCGAGCTGCCCCGGCAGGTCAAGCCGGGCGACATCATCATGGTGTCGGACGGGCTCATCAGCCTGCAGGTGGTGGAGACCTCCGACACCGACATTGTCACCACCGTGCTGAGCGGCGGGGTGCTGGGCGAGCGCAAGGGAGTCAACGTGCCCGGGGTGCGCACCGGGCTCCCCTTCCTGAGCGAGAAGGACGTCGAGGACCTGGAATTCGGGTTGCGGCACGACGTGGACTTCATCGCTGCCTCCTTCGTGCGCAGTCCCGAGGACGTGCTGGAGATCCGCCGCATCGTGGAGAGCAGGATGGCGGACGTCGACATCATCGCCAAGATCGAGAGCCAGGAGGGAGTGGAGGCCCTGGATGACATCATCAAGGTGGCGGACGGGGTGATGGTGGCCCGGGGAGACCTGGGGGTGGAGATTCCCACCGAGGAGGTCCCCCTGGTGCAGAAGTCCATCATCCAGCGCTGCCGGGCGCGGGGCAAGCCGGTAGCCATCGCCACCCAGATGCTGGAGTCCATGGTCCAGAACCCCCGGCCCACGCGGGCCGAGGCCTCGGACGTGGCCAACGCCATTTTCGACGGCGCTGACGCGGTCATGCTGTCGGCCGAGACCGCCTCCGGTTTGCACCCGCGGGAAGCGGTGGAAACCATGGCCCGCATTGCCCGCCGCACCGAACAGGCATTGCCTTACGACCAGGGAGTCCGCGCCCGCCGCCTCGAGGAGACCCCCACCGTTACCGACGCCATCAGTTTCGCCACCTGCGCCACCGCCACCGCCCTGGAGGCAGCCGCCATCGTCATCGCCACCAAGTCAGGCCACACCGCGCGCATGGTGGCCAAGTACCGGCCCCGTGCCCCCATCATTGCCTGCACGCCCTCGGCCAAGGTGGTGCGCAAGATGACGCTGGTGTGGGGGGTGGAAGCCCAGGAGGTGGCGCACACCACCGGCATCGATGCCATGATGGAGGAGGCGGTGAACGGGGCCATGGCCCGTGGCACCATTCGCAGCGGCGACCTCATCGTCATCACCGGTGGCACCCCCGGCGTTCCCGGCACCACGAACCTGCTGCGGGTGCACGTGGTGGGCGAGGTGCTGGCGCGGGGGACCGGCATCGGCCACCGCGCGGTGACCGGCCGGGCCCGCGTGGTGACCAGGCCGGAGCGGGTGGGCGACTTCGCCCCCGGGGACATCCTGGTGGCGGTGGGCACCGACCGTGACTTCATGCCCCTGTTCCAGCAAGCGGGGGCTGTCATCGCCGAAGAAGGCGGCCTCACCTCCCATGCCGCCGTGGTAGGCATCACGCTGGACATCCCGGTGGTGGTGGGGGTGGAGGGAGCCACGCGGCGCATCAGGGACGGGGAAGTGGTCACCGTGGACACCCTGCGCGGACAGGTCTACCGGGGCGAGGTCACCGTGCGCTAGCGCGCGGTGGGAGCCCGGGCCGCCAAACGCTGCCCGGAGGCCGAGGAGAAGAGATCAACAGCGAGAGCGAGGGGCGTGAACCCTCGCTCTCTGGTGCGGGCAGTATCGCTTGTCGCAGGGCTAGGGGAGCTGGGCCACCGAGAAGCGGTGGGCCCGGTGCAGCGTGTACTGCTGCACCAGCAGTTCCAGCGTGGCCGCGTCCAGCCCGCCGGTGGGGGGCAGTCCCATGGCCGCCTGGAAGGCCGCTACCCTGGTCCCTAGCGTGCCGCCGGTGTAGCCCAGCCCCTCCAGCATGGCGATGACCTCCTCCGTTTCAGCCGGTGACAGCTGCGCCGCCGTGCTTCCGGCCGGCCCCCCCGCCAGCCCCTGGCCGGGCGCCGCCTCTGGCTGCGGCGCGGGCCCGCTGCCCGGGCCGGAACTGGCAGCGGCTGCTTGTCCAGCCGCCAGGTGTCCCTGGCACGTGACCAGCGCCAAAGTGCTCCCCAGCATGAGCGCCCCGCACACCATCAGTGCGAAGGCCAGCACGGTAGTCTTCCTCACCGCTCTCCCTCCCCACGGAACTGATCCCATTGTACCCCCTTGGTCCCTATTTGTCTACCGAATCAGGACAAGGGAGCGAAGGTTCCCGTGCCGGGGCTGCTGGTCGCACGCGGGCAGGAGATGGCGATCTGCGCCCTTCCTGCCTGGCGCGGTGGCCAGGTCGGTCGTGCAAATTGGAACTTTAGTGCCAGACGGGCGGGCCGGCAGGGGGGACAGCTCGCTCCGCGGGGCGTGTCTTCAGGCCGGCTGCGAGGTCCCGCGGGGACGCAGGGCCACCACCAGCTTGGCTGCCGCCAGGCCGGCCACCAGCCCCTCGCCCACCGCCTTGGCGATCTGGTAGGGAGGGCCTGTGCAGTCGCCGGCCGCGTAGACGCGCGGCACCGAGGTTTCCTGCTGGCGGTTCACCCTGATGTGGTTGTCCTCCAGTTCGATGCCGGGGAACAGGCGCTCGGGCGGGGTCTCGGCCCCGACGATGAACACCCCGTCCACCTTGAGCATGGTATCACCCACCTGCAGGGCGTTGACCACCTTGCTCCCCAGCACCTTGGTGGGCTTGCCCTCCACCACCTGGACCGTGTCTTCCAGGGCGGTGGGCGGACCGTAGAGGGGGAGGTAGTACACCTTGCGGCAGATCTCCCCCATGAAGTTAGCCTCCACTTCCGCTTCCGGGGAGTGGGCGATGATGGCCACGTCCTTGCCCCGGTACAGCGGCCCGTCGCAGGTGGCGCAGTAGCCCAGGCCGCGGCCGAGGAATTCCTGTTCCCCGCCCAGGCGGGGCCGGTAAGGCGTGCCGGTGGCGATGATGACCGTGCGCCCCAGGTACACCTCTTCCCGCGAGGTGACCATGAACACGTCGTCCATGGGCATGATGGCGTCCACCCGCGCGCGCTTGATGTCCACTCCCATGATGCGGGCGTGTTCGACGAACTTCTCGCGCAGGCGCACGCCGGTCACGCCGGTGAAGCCGAGGTAGTTCACGATGCGCGGCGCCTTGTCCAGCGGCGGACTGCACTGCTCGGTGCCCAGCACCACCACGTCGCGGTTGCGGACCTTGACGTTGATGGCCGCCGAAAGCCCTGCCGGTCCACAGCCGATGACCACCACGTCGTACACGTGTTGCTCTGTCATTCGCTTTCCGCCCCCTTTTCTCAAGCCCCGGTCTACCTCCATTATGCACCAAGTGCCCGGTTCCCTCCACACGGCCGTCGGTGCCGGGGCCGGCCGCGCGGACCGGCGGCGTTGACGGGGACCGGTGCCTCCCATATAGTAGAAAATGAACAGATGTCCAATTCTGGGGCGGGCGCAACGTACGTGAAGGCGGGCGACGACGAGGCATGGCCCTGGTGGCGGCTCGGCGTGGGGTGCAGCGGGGGCGGGCCGGAAGAGAACGGGGGGATCGGCATGGGGAAGAAGGTCCTGATCGTCGGCGGAGTGGCCGGGGGAGCCAGCGCCGCGGCGCGCCTGCGCCGGCTGGATGAGGAAGCCCACATCGTGATGTTCGAGCGCGGCGAGTACATCTCCTTTGCCAACTGTGGGCTGCCCTACTACGTGGGGGGCATCATCGCCAAGCGGGCCAGCTTGCTGGTGCAGACCCCCAAGGCCATGAAGAGCCGCTTCAACATCGACGTGCGCACCATGAGCGAGGTGGTGCGCCTGTTTCCGGCCCAGAAGGAGGTGGAGGTCCACAACCTGCAGACGGGCGAGACCTACCGCGAGAGCTACGACTTCCTGGTGCTGGCGCCGGGGGCGACACCGGTGCCGCCCCCCTTCCCGGGGGCAGACCTGCCGAACGTGTTCGTCATCCGCAACGTTCCCGACAGCGACCGCGTCAAGCAGTGGATCGACGAGCAGCAGCCGGCCACCGCCACCGTGGTGGGCGGAGGGTACATCGGGCTGGAGATGACCGAGGTGCTGGCCCACCGCGGCGTGAAGGTCACGCTGGTGGAAGCCGCCCCCCAGGTGATGGCGGGGCTGGACCCTGAAATGGCCGCCTTCGTGCACCGCTACCTGGTGCAGCAGGGGGTTGACCTGCGCCTCAACGAGAGGGTGGTGGCCCTGGAGGGCGAGGACCGGGTGCAGGTAGTGCGGCTGGGCAGCGGAACCGCCGTG
>JARYMO010000114.1 GCA_029907055.1 Syntrophomonadaceae bacterium
CACGAGGGGGCGCAACAGTGGCGTTCAAGGTCAAGCCTCGCGACGAGCTGTTCTTCGGGTGTTTCGAAGGGAGCGCTGAAGCCATCAGGGCAGCGGCCCGCATCCTGCACGATTACGTGGAACAGGACGGGGATCCCGTCCCCAAGCTGGAACTGTTGAGCGAGGTGGAGGAAAAGGGTGACCAACTGTTTGGCCGCATCGTGGACCGGTTGAACAACTCTTTCGTTACCCCCTTCGAGCGCGAAGACATCTACAACCTGGCCAAGGAGCTCAACCGGGTCATCGACCACATCCACGGTACCATGGAGAAGATCGTCATCTACAAGACGGGCACCCCCAGGTGGAAGGCCATCAACGACCTGGTCAAGGTGCTGGTGGCAGCGGGGGACGAGATCCGGGACGCGGTGGTGTGCCTGCGGACGCTGAAGGAGAGTTACGACGTCATCAACCGGGCCTGCGACCGTATCCGCGAGCTCGAGCACGAGGGCGACCGCCTGTACCGCCAGGGGGTGGCCACGCTGTTCGAACAGGCCACCGATGCCATCGAGATCATCAAGTGGAAAGAGGTCTACGAGCACCTCGAAACCACGCTGGACTACTGCGAGGACGTCAGCAACGTCCTCAAGGGGTTCTCGGTCAAGTATGTTTAGCCTCACCCTGCTGGTGGTGGTCATCGCGCTGGCCCTGGCCTTCGACTACGTGAACGGCTTCCACGACACGGCCAACGCGATTGCCACCTCGGTTTCCACCAAGGCGCTCCACCCTCGCACGGCCATCATGATCGCGGCCTCGCTCAACTTCCTGGGGGCCCTGAGCGGCACCGCGGTGGCCAAGACCATCGGCAAGGGACTGGTGGCTCCCGAGAATGTCACCGGACAGGTGTTGCTGGCCGCACTGAGCGCCGCCATCTTCTGGAACCTGTTCACCTGGTACTTCGGCATTCCCAGCAGCTCTTCCCATGCCCTCATCGGCGGGCTGACCGGGGCAGTGGCCGCGTCTTTCGGTTTCGGTGCGGTGCACTGGGAGGGGTTCAAGAAGATCCTCGCTTCCCTGCTCATCTCACCGGTGGCCGGCTTCGTCATCGGTACGGTGGTCATGACCATCCTCTTCTGGGTGGTCAAGAACGCGCCGCCGTCCCGCGTCAACCACGTCTTCCGCCGCTTGCAGGTGGTGGTGGCGTGCACCGCCTCCTTCTCCCACGGTTCCAACGATGCCCAGAAGAGCATGGGCATCATTACCCTGGCCCTGGTCTCGGCAGGATACCAGGGTTCTTTCCATGTCCCGCTGTGGGTGATGATCGCCTGTGCCACTGCCATGGCCCTGGGAACCGCCATGGGCGGGTGGAAGATCATCAAGACCATGGGCGGCAAGATCTTCCGCATCGAACCGGTGAACGGCTTTGCCGCCGACCTCACGTCTTCCCTGGTCATCTACTCGGCCTCGCTGCTGGGGGCTCCGGTCAGCACCACCCACGTGGTTTCCTCCTCCATCATGGGGGTGGGGGCGGCCAAGCGCCTGAAAGGCGTGCGCTGGGGCATTGCCCAGCGCATCGTCACCGCCTGGCTGGTGACCATCCCCTCCTCTGGCCTGGTGGCCGCCGCCATGTACTACTCCCTGGCCCGCTTCCTCTAGCCTCCCGCGCCGGCGGCAGCCGGTTGAAATCCGAGATTGCGCGCCGGTATAATAAGAGCAGGATTTCACAAGAGCGCCGGGAGGGGGGGCCCGCCTCCCGGCGGCACGGAAGGGGTGGCGACGTGAAAGCCCTCAAGATCCCCGAAGCCACAGTCATGAGGCTGTCCGTCTATTCCAGGCACTTGGCCCAGTTGGCCCGCGAGGGCACGGTCACCATATCTTCCGGAGAGATTGCGCGCGGGGTGGGCGTCAGCTCGGCGCAGGTCCGCAAGGACCTGGCATACTTCGGGGAGTTCGGCACGCGCGGGGTCGGCTACAATGTGCAGGAGCTGTACAACCACATCCTGCGCATCCTGGGGCTCAACAACTGCTGGAACGTCATCATCGTGGGGGCCGGCAAGCTGGGTTCTGCCCTGGCCATGTACCGGGGCTTCGAAGAACGCGGCTTCAAGGTGCGGGCGGTGCTGGACGCCGAGCCTGCCAAGGTGGGACAGCAGCTGGGTGACCTGGTCATCGAGGACATGTCGGTGCTGGCGGACAGGGTGCGTGAGCACGGCATCACCATCGGCATCGTGACGGTGCCCGCCGAGGCGGCCCAGAGCGTCACCGATCAGCTGGTGCAGGCAGGGGTGCGCGCGGTGCTCAATTTCACGCCGCGGGTGCTGAAGGTCCCCGAGCGGGTGGTGCTGCGCAACGTGGACCTTTCCGTCAATCTGGAAGTCCTGAGTTTCAACCTCTTCTTCGGCAACCAGCGGGCGTGAGGAGGGCTTCTCCCATGCCCGTTCTCGCTGCGCGCCACTCTTTTGCACGGTGATGCGTTATAGTAACGCGGGCGGCGCCTTGAGTTTGCCCGGCTGAAGTGCTAGACTGGATGAAAACGCGCCGGGGGGCACCGAGTTGTCCACGAGGAAAGGTCCTCGCACGTACCCGGGGTGGCCGATGCTGCTCCTGCTGGTGCTGGTGGGGGGTATTGTCGGAGGGTGGATAGGTACAGCGCTGGTGCGCGCACTGCCTGGCCTGGCAGCCCTGGCCCGCAGCCAGGCAGTGGGCATTCCTGCCTTCATGGTGGACCTGAAGGTCTGCACCCTGCAGTTCGGGTTCATGCTCAAGGTGAACGCGTTCAGCATCCTGGGCTTTTTCCTGGGGTACGCGGCCTACCGGCGCCTGTGATGAGCAATCGGTTGTCCCGTCCCCTTATCCTGGCCTCGGCATCTCCCCGCCGGGCTGCCTTGCTCAGGGGGATTGGCGTGGAATTCGAGATACAGGAGCCCCGGCTGGCCGAAGAGGTGGTGGCCGGGGCGTCTCCGCGGGGCCTGGCCGAGCATCTGGCTCGTGCCAAGGCTCTTTCTGTCGCCCGCAGGCGGGAAACGGGAGTAGTTATTGCCGCCGACACCGTGGTGGTCAGAGGCCGGGAGATCATGGGCAAACCCCGTGACACCGAGGACGCCCGCCGTATGCTGCGCCGCCTGGCGGGGGCGAGCCACCTGGTGGTAACCGGGGTGTGCGTGGTGGATGCCGGCACCGGGCAGGAGCTGGTGGAGTCCGAGGTCACGGCGGTCCGCTTCCGCCCGCTCTCGGAGGACGAGGTGGAGGCCTACCTGGCCACCGGCGAGCCCTTGGACAAGGCAGGGGCCTACGGCATCCAGGGGTATGGCGGCCTGCTGGTGGAACGCATCGAGGGATGCTACTACAACGTGGTGGGACTCCCGCTGGCGCGCCTGTACCTCATGCTGCGCCAGCTGGGGATTGACCTGCTGGCGGGCGGCCGCGGGCGATAGGACCCGCGCGCGACGCCTGCACCTGGCCCGGAGGGGGGTGGCGGGGAGCTTGCGGCATCGAGTGTCCATCAAGCAATGGCCGCGCGAACTACGTCCGCGTGAGCGCCTGGAGCGCGAGGGGGGAGCTGCCCTGTCGCTGCCAGAGGTGGTAGCCATCCTGTTAGGCAACGGGACGCGCGAGGAGAGTGCGCTGCAGCTGGCGGAGCGGCTGCTGTCCGAGAACGGGGGGCTGGCCTTTCTGCGCCAGGCCTCCGTGGCCGAGCTGACGGCCATCAAGGGCATCGGCGCCGCCAAGGCGTGCCGACTGAAGGCCGCCCTGGAACTGGCGCGGAGGATGGCCACCGACTGGCAGCACCGCCCGGCAGTGCGCTCGGCGGAAGACGTCAAGAACCTGCTGATGGAAGACATGCGCTGCATGGACCGCGAGCACTTCCGGGCCCTGTACCTTGACCGCAAGAACCGGGTCATCGCCATCGAAACCGTTTCTATCGGCGGCCTGCACAGCTCCGTGGTGCACCCGCGCGAGGTGTTCAAGCCGGCCGTGCGCCACAGCGCCGCCGCCATCATCCTGGTGCATAACCACCCCAGCGGGGACCCCACCCCCAGCCGCGAGGACATCGAGGTCACCAGGCGGCTGCAGGAGGCGGGCAGCCTGATGGGCATCGAGGTCCTGGACCACATCGTCATCGGCAACCGTGACTACGTGAGCATGCGGGGCACGAGCCTCATGTGAAGCGCGAGTGAGGGGGAACAGAGGTGCTGTTTGTCAGGGACATGGGCATTGACCTGGGGACTGCCAACACGCTGGTACACCTGAAGGGGAAGGGCATTGTCCTGCGCGAGCCCTCGGTGGTGGCAGTGTCCAATGATACCGGCCAGGTCATGGCAGTGGGCGAGGAGGCCAAGCAGATGATCGGCCGCACGCCCGGCAACATCGTGGCCATCCGGCCCATGAAGGACGGGGTGATCGCCGATTTCGAAACCACCCAGGCCATGCTGCGCTATTTCATTGGCAAGGTGCTGGAGCAAAAGGGATTCATGGTCAGGTGCCGGGTGGTGGTGAGTGTCCCCACCGGCGTGACGGCGGTGGAAGAACGCGCGGTGCGTGAGGCCGCCCTGCAGGCGGGGGCCAAGGAGGCCTACCTGATTGAGGAACCGATGGCTGCCGCCATCGGTGCCGGGCTGCCGGTGCACGAACCCACCGGCAACATGATTGTCGATATCGGGGGCGGGACCACGGAGGTGGCGGTCATCTCGCTGGGAGGCATCGTCACCGCCAAGTCGGTCAGGGTGGCCGGTGATGACATGGACGAGGCCATCATTAACCACCTCAAGAAGAACTACAACCTCTTGATCGGCGAGCGGACGGCGGAAATCGTCAAGATCAGCATCGGGTCAGCCTTGTGGGAGGGGCCGGTGGAGTACCTGGATGTGCGGGGGCGGGACTTGGTTTCAGGCCTGCCCAAGACCATCCAGGTCTCGTCAACCGAGATCCGGAACGCCCTGGCGGAACCGGTGATGGCCATCGTCGACGCCATAAAGGCCTGCCTGGAGAAAACGCCTCCCGAGCTGGCGGCCGATATCATGGACCGGGGCATCGTGATGGCCGGCGGGGGCTCGCTGTTGCGGGGACTGGACAAGCTGGTGAGCATGGAGACGGGGATGCCGGTGTACGTGTGCGAGAATCCCCTGGACGCCGTGGGGATGGGCACCGGCAGGGTGCTGGACAACATCGCGGTACTGCGCAAGGTATTGATCGGGCCGCGGCGCAGCAGGTGAGCCCCGGGGCGGGCGATCGCGGCATGAAACGGGGGGTTCCCGCTGAAACGTAACACCGTCCTTTGGGTGGTGCTGTTGGCCCTGCTGGCGGTGATTGCCATGCGGGCCAGTGCCTTGGAGCGGCCGGCGCTCTCCGCAGTGGAGAGGGCGGCGCGCGC
>JARYMO010000115.1 GCA_029907055.1 Syntrophomonadaceae bacterium
CACGCTCACGCACTCCGCCGCCACCTTTGACCCTATCTTGCCCGCGTAGACCGACAGACCCTTCTGTACCAGGTCTGCCTCCAGCCCGTGCCCGCACGCCTCGTGCACCATGGTGCCACCGGCCCGGGAGGACAGGATGACTGGCATTCGCGCCGCCGGACAAGGTCGGGCCTTCAGCATCAGCAGCGCCCGCGCCGCTGCCTTCTGGGCCAGTTCCTCGGGGGATGTCTCCTCCAGCACTTCCCACCCGCTGGAGGCAGCGATGGCCTCCATGCCGGTCTGGATGATGCCGTCGGCCGCAGCCACCACGTTCACCGTCAACCGCACCCGCGCTGCCTCGTCCTCCAACCACTCACCCAAGCTGTTGGCGATCATCACGCTCTTCTCGATGTCCCCCAGGGCCACCATCACCTGGCGCACCTCGGCCCCCGCCGCGCGCGCGGCCGCGTTGGCAGCCTTCACCCAGGCAGTCTTGCGCTCGATGGCAACCTGTCCGGGCCGGGCCGCCTCACCCCCGGCCGGCAGCGCTCTCAGGTCCGCCAGCTCACCCCCCTGCACGCCGCCCGCCACCCTGGCCGCTACCCGTGCCGCCTGCAACAGGCTGTTAGGCGAGAGGTCGTTGGTGAACGCGTAGGCGGTGCTGCCCCCCCTGATAACCCGCACCCCCGCCCCCCGCTCCTGGCCGGAAAAGATCTTCTCGACCCTGTCGTCCTCGCATACCACGCTGGTGGTCCGCCGCTGCTCGGCGTAGATCTCGGCGAAATCCGCACCCCGCGCCATGGCCGCTGCCAGCACCTGGCGCGCCAGGTCCCTGTCGATCATGGGCCTGTCGCCTCCTCACTTCGACGCGTTGATGCTTTCACTATACTGGACGCGGGAGGGGCTTGTCCACGCAGGCATGGCGAAGTCAGAACCCGCCTCTTCAGGGAGAAGGGGATGAGGACTGGCCCCCGTTCAGGCCGTCCTGCCCCGCTGAGGCTGGTGAAGGGGGTCTCAGAGGGCAGGAGATTCTCACCTTGGCGCACACCCGGCGCTCACCACCCGCAAGCGCGGCAGGCCCTGTTCCACCCACCGCCGCGCAGCCTGTTCCACCCCCTCCAGCATTGCCGGACGGTGACCTGAAGTCCGGGCACCCGCAGTCACCTTGAGGTGAGTATCCCTGCACGGAAATGCGTTCTACCACCATGCCTTGCCGGCTGTCGTGCAGCTCAGCCATGGCGCGCCAGACCGCGGACCAGGTGCCTGCCGCTTCGACCTCCCATACCGAGCCTGCCGGCACGCTGGCATCGCGGACACCTGCCCCCTCTTGCCACTGTTCCGAGATACTGCGCACCGCAACGCCCTGCTCGGCGGCAGCAGTAGTAATGCGAGCGATGACAGCCGCACGGCCAGCGAAGGCGTCCTGTCCCGCCCCCCCGGACGTTCCCCGGGCGCCTGCCATCGGAGCGGCCTGAGAGGCCCCTCTCTGCGCCTGAGCCTCGGCCAGTCCGGCCTGCAGGCGGCGGTTCTTCTCCGCCAGCTGTTCGCCCGAGGTGCGCAGCGGGACGTACCCTGCAGCCACCAGGCTCAGCCAGCCTGCAACTGCAAGCGTCCAGCACCATGGAGAAGGACCACGAGCGAACACCACCCTCACTCCCCAGCCAGCGAAGGTGCGAAGGCATCGAGGGCAGTGAGGGTGAAGGCATACCCTCCGAGTCCCTTCTCCTCCTCGCACCGGGTGACGGCGAACTCCGGAAGCTCGGACCGGCTGGACAGACTGGCCAGCAGTTCGACCACCTGCTCCCAGTTGCCGGCAGTGCCAAGGATGGCAGCGTGGTCGGGCGCCAGGTCCACGGCAATGACCGCCACGCCAGGGGGCAGGCAGTCCTGTATCGTCTCCACCGCCCGGTACCAGTCGACCGCTGGCCTTTCCGCCGTCGACCCGTACGGCCGTCGTGGACCGGCGGAGAGCCGTTGGCGCTGGTCCTTGACACGGGCCGCCGCCTGCACGTGCAGGAGCCTGCTCAGCCGGGCATGCTCCCCTTCTTCCCTCCGCACCCGTTGCACCGCGTCAAGGATGGCCCATGCCACCGCCGCGTAGGCCGCGAGTACCAGCGCTGCCGCCACGCGCTGCCGGAGGACCCTGCGGCGGCGTGCAGGCAAAGCTGCGCTGCGCAGGTCGATTTCTCTCCTGCCCTTCTTGCCCGTCCTCACCACCGCCACCCCAGGCGCAGACCTGCACCGAGTGCAACAGCTGCAGCCCCGATATCAGGGCGGGCTACGAGCGCATCAGGGGAAAGCCCGAGCTCGGCCAGCCACTGGCTCCCCGCCTCGACGGGGAACGGCAGCACCTGGCCCAGCTCCTCCACCAAGGCGTCACTCATTGCCTGGGGGGACACCACGACCACCGACTGGATAGTCATGGCACGCGGGCCGAGGGCGGAATCCCCGTTTCTCAGCAGTTCCAGCACACCCCGCACCGTCCAGCGAGCATGGCTCACCAGCTCCTCCCGCGTCTCACTGCCGGGTTCCTTCCTTTCTGCTCGGCCCGTCGCCCGGATCAAGGTCTTGACCCATTGCGGCCGGCCGATGAGGAACCCGGTGACTTGAAGCCAGGCAAAGTCCGCGTGAACAAGGATGACCTGGCCGGGGGCTTGCTGCAACCGCCCCCCCAGCAGGCGGCCGAGCGAGAGCGGGGCCACCTCCAGGTGATAGCGAGCCCACCTGTTGTGGGCGAGCGTCATGCACACCGCGTCGGCAGTGCTGCGGCGAAGCCCGATGACGGTGACCACTTGCCGACCCGGCGTCCCGGGATCAGGTTCGACGAGGTAATCAAACAGCATTTCTTCCACCGGCAGCGGTGAAATCGCCGGCAGCTGGTGGAAGACCGCCCGCTCCAGAAGGCGCGGCGGCAATACGGGCATGTTGAGCTCCCGTATCACCACAGGCAGTCCCGACAGGGAAACGACGGCCGGTACCTTCCAGGTGCCGGCGGCCCGAGCGGCGTCTTTCAGCGCGCGTGCCGCGGTCCGCCACTGCCCCTCGCCGCCAGGGCCGGACCCGCACGCGATGCGGGCGTTCACCTCCCGGGCCACCTCGACGGCTGGTCCGCTGCGCGTGAACTGCAGCACCCGGACTGCTTCAGGGCTGATCTCGATGCCTGCCCAACGGCGCGGTCTTCCCATCTCGGCTCCCCTCCCGCACGACCCTGCCTCTCGCCCGGACCTGTGCAGCCTGTCTCTGTGTCCTGGTCATCAGAACGGGGTCTCGACGTAGCCGACCAGGGAATCGGCCAACCACCCCAGCAGCTGGGCGTCGGCCCGCAGGTTGGCGCCCTCCTCCCGGAAGACGAGGGTCGTCCCCGGGCACTCCACCCGCACCAGCGGCGACTCCCAAAGGCCTGCAAGTTCCAGGGACTGCATGTCGGGCGCCAACACCTGCAGTGAACGTCCCGCCCGCAGGTACCCCTCCAGCGAAACGAATCCGCCCTGATTCGCTGCCAAGAGCAGGTCTCCGCTGCAGATTACGTTGAGGGCCGTGCTCCCCGAACCCCCAGCGGTCGACGGCGCGACCGTGACGCTGCCGGTGGCCACCAGCAGCCTGCCTGGACCGATGTCCCCCAGGCTCTCGTCGATCAGGACATCGCCTTCTACCCACACGCGTTGGCAACCAGAAAAGTGAGCCGGTTCCAGCCGGGCATTCCCGGGCACGACTCTCCAGCCCGGGTCAGAATTCGCCAGTCGGCGAAAGAAGTCCATCTCGAGGCAGGATACCTTGAATCCGCGGTAGTGGCTCCCCTGTATGGTCACACCGGCGTCAGTGCCCAGCTGCTCAACCGCCAGTGAGCTGACCAGGAGGCAGGAGCCGGGCGTACCAGACTGCCCCCCTGCAGTGCACACCTCGAGCCGGTGTGCCAGCACTCCAAATCTGGCCCTGGCGTCAAGGCGCGCGCGCAGCGTCTGCTTCACCCCCCGCTCCAGGGCCGCTCCGGCCACGATGGTGATGCCGCCCCAGGCATCAGGGGAGGCAATCTGGACGTCTACCGGCACGTCGTCGATAGACGAGACCATGGTCATGCTGGTGCCTGGCAGGTAGTCGCCGCGGTGAATGGCGGCTCGCCCCAGTTCAACCCCGCCCTCCGCCAGGTAGCGGGCCCGCATCGCCTCCTTGCGGTAGCCCAGCATACGCAGCTCGTTGGCAGCCAGTCCGGCCGCCGCCTGGCCCATCATGGCCAGCAGGAGCATCATCCCGAGCACCAGGACCAGCGCGTTCCCGCCCTCTTCATTCAGGAGCCGACGCATCATCGGGTGACTCCTCCCCCGGCCCGGGGGAAGGCGGAGGTCTCCAGGCTCCATGCCCGGCCGCTTGCCCCCGCCTGCACGGTTACCAGCACCCGGCCGTCCGCCTCCCGGAGAAACCGGCAGAGGAGAATCGGACCGGCCAGGGGACACGATGCCGACGGCGTGGTGGCAGATACGGATGAATAGAAGTCACGGTACATGGTGCCGTTGTAGAGGCGAAACCCGGTTTTCTCGCCGTTTCCGTCAACCAGCAGGAGCCTGTCGCCCCCGGCATACACTACCCATCGGCTCTGGCGGATGGCAGCGCAGACGTATTCCACGGCAAATCGGGCCTGTTCCTGGCTCTCTGTCCGGTCCCGCGTCCAGGCATGCTCCTGCCCGCCCGTCCACCACATGTTGAGGACAAGGAGCGCCACCACGCTCAAGATACCGAGGTCGACGAGGGCCGCGGCCAACACCTGTCCACTCTCACCTGTTGGGTGCTTCATGAACTTCCGTCGCCATGGCGGTAGCGAGCCGGACCAAGGGCTGGTCCCCGCCTGTCGTCTCTCTCACCTGCACCGTGACCACGCGCACCCCCTGCGTGCCGTTGACGCTCTCGACCGTCACCTCGGCACGCAGGTCCTCGCGCTCCCCTGCCACCGTTACCTGCAGGTCTGCCCAGTTGCCCCGCTGGCTGGTGTATGTTCCGGGCCCCACCACGGCCAGACGATGCCGGGCAGCCTTCACTGCTTCCATGACATCCGCGGCGTACATCAGTGCCCGGGTACGGTCGCCGGCGCTCCTGGTCCAGGCCACGCCGTGCGACAACCGTGGCATGACGGAAGTAGCCAGCAGGCACAGCACAGCAACCGCCGCCAGCGCGTCGACCAACCCCATCCCGTCCTTCGCGCGGACAGGGCCGTGCCATTCCATCTTGATCTTGGCAGGCAGGCGCCCTCCGCGCCATCGCGCGTTCACCCTGTCCCTCCCACCAGCCAGGTCAGCGCTCGTTCTCCTCCGGCGGACGCCGCCAGGCAG
>JARYMO010000116.1 GCA_029907055.1 Syntrophomonadaceae bacterium
GGCGCGTTCCCTGCTGTCGTCTCCCATCTGCATCCCTCCTCACTCCAGGCAGCGCGCGCACTCGGCGTAACCGCGGGCCTGGATGCATCCCAGCAGCTCGCGCGGGTTCATGCCGGTACAGGAGAGCCGGCCGCCGTAGAGGACGTGCCCCACGTCGGCAGCGACGTAGTCCAGGATGTGGCCGGTATGGGTGATGATCAGCCCGGCCTTGTCGCGCTGCTGCATGGTATCGCGCCTGCTGCGCCCGGGCTCCACGTACTCTGCCCGGCGCAACAGGCGGTTGATGGCCCGGCCGATGAGGGCGATGTTCTCCAGGTCCACCCCCGACTCGGGCTCGTCCAGCAGCACCAGGTCGGGGTCCTGGGCCAGCAGCTGCAGCATCTCGGAACGCTTGATCTCGCCGCCGCTGAAGCCCTGGTTGACCTCGCGCTGCAGAAAGTCTCCCAGATTGAGCATCTCCGCCATTTCCTGGGCCGCCTCGGCGCTCACCGTCGACCGCGCCAGCCTCAGCATGTCGTTCAGCGGGACCCCGCGCAGCACGGGCGGCCGCTGAAAAGCCATGCCAATGCCCAGCCTGGCCCGCTCGTGCACGGGTAAGGCGGTGATGTCCTGCCCCCGGAAGAGGATCCTTCCGGCCGCCACCCGGAAGCGCGCAAACCCCATGATGGCCCCTACCAGCGTCGACTTGCCCGATCCGTTGGGTCCAAAGAGCACGTGCGTTTCTCCGGGCCGGATGTGCAGGTCGACTCCTGCCAGCACCTGCCTGCCCCCGACCTCCACGTGCAGGTTCTCTACCTTCAGCATCGCCCCTCCCCCTTCAGCCGCCCTCCCCCAGCCAGGCGTCCGCTCTGCCTTCCACGGCTGCGGCTCTCTCCCGCAGGCTTGCCACCACCTCATCCCCCACCACCACGGACCCCAGCCCCCCACGGTAGTGCAGGACAGCCCCGTGGTAATCCGACCCCCCGGTCACCAGCAGGCGCCGGCGCCGGGCCAGGCGCAGGTAGCGTTCCACCTCCTGCGGGGAATGTTCCGGGTAGTACACCTCCAGCCCCTCGATGCCCAGCTCCAGGAGTTCCTCCACCAGGACATCGTTGCCCAGCAACCCCGGGTGGGCCAGCACCGGGACGCCGCCCGCCCGGCGCACCATCTGCACCGCCTCGGCCGGGACGAACTTGTAGCGCGGCACGTAGGCAGGTTTGCCCATGCCAATGAGGCGGGCGAAGGCTTCGCTCAGGCTGGCGACATACCCCTGTTCCACCAGCGCGCGGCCTATGTGCGGCCTCCCCATCACGTCTCCCCCTGCCAGTTCGCGCACCCGGTCCAGGCTGACGCGGTAGCCGAGGCGGTTGAGCTTCTCCACCATGCTGACCGCACGCTGGCGGCGGGCTTCCTTGATTTCCTGCAGCCGTCCCAGCAGGGGTGGACAGGCCGGATCGATGAAATAGCCGAGGATGTGGACCTCGTTGGGCCCCAGCTCAGCATTCAACTCGATGGCCGGGACCAGGTCCAGCGCGTAGCCGCGCTGGCGCAGGTGCTCCTGCGCCGGCTCAATGCCGGCCACCGTGTCGTGGTCGGTGATGGCCAGTCCTCTCAGCCCCAGGCCCCAGGCCTCGTCTACCACCTCCTGCGGGGAGACCAGCCCGTCCGAGGCCGTGGAGTGCACGTGAAGGTCGTACATCATTCGCGCATCCTTCCCGGCAGGACAGCCGCCTCGCGCGCGTCCCGGCCGTCCTGCCTGCCGTCCCCACGAACAGAAAAACCCGCTCATAACCGGAATTACAAGCAGGTTTCACGCCTTCTCCTTCAGGCTGTGGCCGCTAGCGCGGCTCGACGATAAACTTGATGGCCGTGCGTTCTTCGCCGTCAATCATGATATCGGTGAACGCCGGGATGCAAATCAGGTCCATCCCGCTGGGGGCCACGAAGCCCCTGGCAATGGCAACCGCCTTGACCGCCTGGTTGATGGCCCCCGCCCCGATGGCCTGGATTTCAGCTGCACCCTTCTCTCGCAGCACCCCGGCCAGGGCCCCGGCCACGGAATTCGGGCTGGATTTGGCTGATACCTTTAATACTTCCATTTCATAACCTCCTTCAGTAACTGTGGCGCGAGCATCGACCTGTGACAAGAGGTTGCTCCTGAATTCATTGTAACACAGGGTACAACACTGCCAAATCCTTCTTTCCCGCGCTCGCCACCTCCTCAGGCCTCGGTCCAGAAGCGCAGGCGCTCGATGGACTCAGCCTTCCAGGTGCGGTCATCGAAGCTGAGCAGGACGGCATCCAGCTGGGAACGGCCCTTGGCCACCTCCAGCCGTTGCGGACGCTGGGTGAGGAAGCGGGCCAGCGCCTGCCCCCGCTCCATGCCCAGCACCGAGTCGGCAGGCCCGGTCATCCCCACGTCGGTGATGTAAGCCGTGCCCTGCGGCAGGATGCGCTCGTCTGAGGTCTGCACGTGGGTGTGGGTCCCCAGCACCGCGTGCACCCTGCCATCGAGGTACCAGCCCATGGCCTGTTTCTCCGAGGTCGCCTCGGCGTGGAAGTCCACGATGATGATGTCACACCGGTGACTGAGGTCCTCCACCAGCAGGTCGGCCATGCGGAAGGGGTCGTCCAGCGGGGCCATGAATACCCGTCCAGAAAGGTTGATGATGCCGACGCGGACGCCGCCTCCTGCGGTGTAGACGTGGCTGCCCTGTCCCGGGCAATCCCCGGGGTAGTTGGCGGGCCGGATGAGGCGCGGCTCGTCGTCGATGAAGGAAAACACCTCCCGGTTGTCCCACACGTGGTTGCCCATGGTGATGACGTCCACTCCCGCGCCGATGATTTCGTCTACCGCCGTGGCTGTAATCCCTTTGCCGCCGGCGGCGTTCTCACCGTTGGCGATGACGAAGTCCACCTGCCGCTCGCGCACGATGCGCGGGACCAGGCTGGCCACCGCCCGGCGTCCGGGACGGCCCACGATGTCGCCCACGAACAGCACTCGCACTCCCTGACCCCTCCCCGTGCCTGTCTCCTGCCTGGTGGCGCCGGAAAAAGAAAAGGGCCTCCACCCAGAGGCCCCCATGTCCAACGCCTATTTCGCGAATTCGACCGCCCTGGTTTCGCGAATCACCACCACTTTGATCTGCCCGGGGTAGTCGAGTTCCGCCTCGACCTTGCGGGCAATGTCGCGCGAAAGGGTTATCGATGCCAGGTCGTCCACCGCCTCCGGCTTGACCATGATGCGGATCTCCCGCCCGGCCTGGATGGCAAACGCCCGCTCCACTCCGGCAAAGGAGTCGGCGACCTTCTCCAGCTTCTCCAGGCGCTTGATGTAGCTCTCCAGCGTTTCGCGCCGGGCACCCGGGCGGGATGCGGAGATGGCATCCGCCGCTTGCACCAGCACCGCCTCGATGGTTTCAGGCTCCACGTCCCCGTGGTGGGCAGCGATGGCGTGCAGCACCTCCTTGCTCTCCCGGTAGCGCTTGGCCAGGTCAACGCCGATCTCGATGTGCGACCCCGAGACCTCGTGGTCCACCGCCTTGCCGATGTCGTGAATGAGGCCGGCCCGCTTGGCCACGGTCGCGTCCACTTCCAGTTCCGCGGCCATGATGCCTGCCAGGTGGGCCACCTCGATGGAGTGCTTGAGCACGTTCTGTCCGTAACTGGTCCGGTACTTGAGCCGGCCCAGCAGCTTGATGAGCTCGGGGTGCAGACCGACCACTCCCACGTCGAAGGCGGCCTGCTCGCCCACCTCCCGCATCTCCTGGTCGATCTGCTTGTTGGCCTTCTCTACCATCTCTTCGATGCGGGCGGGGTGAATCCGCCCGTCGGAAATCAGCTTCTCCAGGGCCACCCGCGCCACTTCGCGCCGGATGGGGTCAAAGGAGGAGAGTATCACCGCTTCCGGGGTATCATCGATGATAAGGTCAACGCCGGTGAGGGTTTCGAACGTCCGGATGTTCCGTCCCTCCCGACCGATAATTCTCCCTTTCATCTCGTCGTTGGGCAGCGCCACCACCGACACCGTGGTCTCTGCCGCCACATCGGCGGCGCACCGCTGAATGGCCAGGGTGACGATTTCCCGTGCCTTCTTTTCCGCCTCTTCTCGGGCCCGCGATTCGGTTTCGCGGATGAGGTTGGCAGTCTCCTGCCGGATCTGTTCCTCGACGTTGCGCAGCAGCAGTTCCTTGGCTTCCTCCGAGGTCAGCTGGGAAAGGCGCTCCAGCTCCTTCAGCTGCTGGGTGAGGATCATCTGGATATCCGCCTGGGCCTTCTCGATATCCTTCTCCTTCTCCCGCAGCGCAAGCTCCTTCTGCTCTACGGCCTCGGTCTTCTTGTCCAGGACCTCTTCTTTCTGCAGGATCCGGCGCTCCATCCGGTCCAGTTCGCGGCGCCGATCCCGGTTGTCGCGCTCCGCCTCCTGGCGCACCCGGTGGATTTCGTCCTTGGCCTCCAGCATGATTTCCTTGCGCTTGGCTTCCGCTTCCCTGATGCCTTCCTCGATGATCTTGCGGGCTTCCTCTTCCGCCGAACCTATGGCGCTTTCCGCCACGGCCTTGCGGAGCAGGTAGCCGCCACCAACACCGGCAGCTGCTGCAACGATTGCCACTATGATTCCGATGGTGTCGATCAAGTTCACCTCCCGTGTTCGATGTGAGTGGTATCCGCGTGTCTCTTTCTGTATGCAGGCGCCGGACACAAAACGAACCGAGTCAGAACTCGGTTCAGGACTGAAGTTCCTTGGCGTCGCGTATGCTCTTGCCGGCGACAGGAACCCCTTTCACCTTACATTCAATTCTAGTGATAGCCAAAATGGGTGTCAAGGAATTACTCGGGCCGTTCCAGCGCCCCGCCCGCCGGTTTGACCAGCATCTCCCGCAGGCGGGCTTCCACCTCGGCGAAGACCTGCGGGTGCGTGCGCAGGTACTCCTTGGCGTTCTCCCGCCCCTGCCCGATGCGCTCCCCGGCGTAGGAGTACCAGGCCCCGCTCTTCTGCACCAGCTTGAGCTCCACCCCCAGGTCCAACAGGTCACCCTCGCGCGAGATGCCCTCGCCGTACATGATGTCGAACTCCGCCTGCTTGAACGGCGGGGCCACCTTGTTCTTCACCACCTTGACGCGCACCCTGTTGCCGACCGCCTCGGTGCCGTCCTTGAGCGTCTCGATGCGGCGGATGTCGAGGCGGATGGTGGCATAGAACTTGAGCGCCTTGCCGCCGGTGGTGGTCTCGGGGTTGCCGAACATGACGCCGATCTTCTCGCGCAGCTGGTTGGTGAAGCAGCAGATGGTGCCCGAGCGGT
>JARYMO010000117.1 GCA_029907055.1 Syntrophomonadaceae bacterium
GGGCTGCCAGCCGTGATGACAGCGCTGCCCTGCAGGTGGTGAAGAGCCTGGTGCAGGAGGAGCGTCTGTGCGTGCGCGATTTTCCGATGACCAGGGAACCACGCGAGCTGGAGCAGTGCTGGCGGGAGGTTGCGGGCGAGATCGCCGCCATGGCGCACCAGGGCATGGAGGTGGCCTTCCTCACCCTGGGTGACGCCCTGACCTACAGCACCTACAACTACGTGCTGGAATGGCTGCAGAGAATGCTGCCCGAAGGGACGGTAACCACGGTGCCCGGGGTCACCTCCTTCGCCGCCGCCAGTGCCGAGGCCAATTGCCCGCTGGTGAGCGGGGACCAGGTGCTCAGCGTCATTCCGCTGCCGGCCGGTCCCCTGGAAGGTCTGGCCCCCCTGGTCCGCCACAGCGATGTCGTGGTGTTCATGAAGATCGGCAACCGCCTGGGGGAACTGCTGGAGTGGCTGCAGCAGGAGGCGCCGGGCTGCAGCGGAGTGTTCGCCTCCCGCGTGGGGACCCCGCAGCAGTACGTGTGCCGCGACCTGGCGGGCCTGCCCGAGGGGGTCAGCGGCTACATGAGCGTGCTGCTGGTCAACAAGAAGGGGGGCGCAGCGTGAAGGTCTACTTCGTGGGAGCCGGCCCGGGAGCGCCCGACCTCATCACGGTGCGGGGGCGGCAGCTGCTGGAACGCTGCCCGGTGGTCATGTACGCGGGGTCCCTGGTGGACCGGGCCCACCTCGAGCACGCGCGAGCGGCGGTGGAGGTGCACGATACCTCGGCCATGACCCTGGCCGACATCGGGCGCGTGTTCCAGGCCGCCAGGGCGCGGGACCTGGACGTGGTGCGCCTGCACACCGGTGATCCGTCGCTGTACGGTGCCGTCCGGGAACAGATGGAGCTGTGCGAGGAGTTGGGCATCGAGTACGAGGTGGTGCCGGGGGTCAGTTCGGTGTTTGCGGCTGCTGCGGCCCTGCGCGTGGAACTGACCGTACCGGGAGGAACGCAGACCCTCATCTGTTCGCGGCTGCAAGGCCGCACCCCGGTGCCGGCAGCAGAGAACCTCGCGGACCTGGCCGCGCACCGCAGCAGCCTGGCCCTCTTCCTGAGCGTCCAGGAGATGGAGGAAGTGACGCGACAGTTGCGGGAGGTGCTGCCGGCCACCACTCCGGTGGCGGTGGTCTCGCGGGTGTCGTGGCCGGATGAGCAGGTCGTGCGCGGCACGCTGGAAGACATTGCTGGCCGGGTGGCCGCCGCCGGCATCCGCAGGACGGCCATCATCCTGGTGGGGGACGCGCTGGCCAGCGCGGGCGGGAAATCCCGCCTGTACGCGGAGGACTTTCACCATGGCTACCGCTGAGCGGGAGGTGGTAATCCTGTCGCTGGAAGGTCCGGGCATGACGGTGGGCCAATCGCTGGCCCGCCGACTGCCAGGACGGCTGGTCAGGGCACCGCGGCCTGGCCCGGGGGTGGGAGAGCTGGTCCGCCAGCATTTTGGCTGCTGCCGGGGCATGGTGCTGGTGATGGCCAGCGGCATCGCGGTGCGGGCCCTGTCCGGCCTGCTGCACAGCAAGCACGAGGACCCGGGCGTGGTGGTGGTGGACCGGGCAGGGCGGTACGCGGTGAGCCTGGTGGGCGGTCACGAGGGCGGGGCCAACCAGCTGGCCTGTGACGTGGCGGACATCCTGGGAGCTGAGCCCGTCATCACCACTGCCTCCGAATCAGAAAAGCACGTCGCGGTGGGGCTCGGCTATCGCTGCCATGCTTCTGCCGCTGACCTGGAAGCGGCGGTGCGGGAGGGCCTGGCCCGTTGCGACCTGCGGCCTGAACAGGTCCGCTTCTTGGCTACTGCCGGGTGCAAGCGGGCGCAGGGGCTCCTGTACCAGGTGGGGGCCAGCCTGGGGGCCCTGGTCCGCCACCTGCCGCACCAGTGGCTGGCGCTTAAGGAGGGCGTTTCCCCCGATTCGGCGGCGGCGATGCGGCATCTTGGAGTGAAAGGGGTTTCGGAACAGTGCGCACTGTTGAGCCTGAACAACGCCCGCATCCTGCTTCCCCGCACCCGCCTGGGACCAGTGACGGTGGCGGTGGCGGCGGAGCCATCGCCGTGGTCGGACTGGGGCCGGGGGGAGAAGAGGACATGACGGTGCGGGCCCGCCGTGCCATCGCCGAGGCGGAGATGGTGGTGGGGTACCGTCTCTACGTGGAGATGGTGCGCGGCATGTCCTGTTACCGGGGCCAGGCGGTATACGCCAACGGGATGACCAGGGAGGCTGAGCGTGCGGCACGCGCGGTGGAGGCAGCCATGGCGGGACGCAAGGTGGCGGTGGTGTCGGGAGGGGACCCCGGCGTGTTCGGGATGGCCGGACTGGTGTTGGAGACAATAGCCGCCAGGCAATGCGGGGTGCCGGTGACCGTCATCCCCGGGGTGCCGGCTGCCAACGCCGCTGCCGCCCTGCTGGGAGCGCCGCTGACCCGTGACTACGCCACCATTTCCCTCAGCGATCGCCTGACCCCGCTGGAGGAGATACTGGAGCGGGTGAGGGCCGCCGCCCGGGCCGGGTTCGTGCTGGCGCTCTACAACCCGCGCAGCCGCTCGCGTTCGCAGCCCTGGCAGCTCACCGTGCGGCTGCTGCAGGAGCTGCTGCCCCCTGCCACGGTGGTGGGGCTGGCGCGCAACGTGGGGAGGGGGGAGGAGTCGGTGGACCTCACCACCGTGGGCGAACTCCACCAGGCGCAGGTGGACATGTCCACCACGGTGCTGGTCGGGATCGCGGCCACGCGGGTGTGGAACCGTCACATGATTACGCCCAGGGGGTATGTGTTGTGATACTGGTGGTGGGTGGGACAACGGAGGGGCTGGAACTGTGCCGGGTCCTCTCGCAGGTGGGCAGGCCCTTCGCGGTCACCGTGGCGTCAGACTACGGGTACCAGCTTTTCCGCGATGTCCTGGGGCCGGAAGTGGTGGTCCGGGGCCCACTGGGAGCGGAGGACTTCGTGCGGGTGATGGAAGAGCGGAGCGTCGAGGCGGTGGTCGATGCCGCCCATCCCTTTGCGCGGCAGGTGCACGCGGAAGCGGCGCGGGCTGCGAGTGCCCGGGGCGTGAAACTGGTGCGCCTGGCCCGTCCGGCGGCCTCGCCTGCCGGCGCTGGGGTGCACACCTTCGGCTCGCTGGAGGCCATGGGGGCCTGGGTGCAGCGGCAGGGTCCGGTGCGCACGCTGGTCACCACCGGTGTTCGTTCCCTCCCGGTGTTGGCCCCCTTCCTGGAGCGCAGCACCACCTGGGTGAGGGTGCTGCCCTCGGCGGACAGCCTGCAGGCCGCCGTCGCCCTGGGGTTCGCCCCTTCGCACATCCTGGCCATGCAGGGCCCCTTCTCCCGCGAGTTCAATGCGGCCCTGCTGCGCGGCTGGGACATCCAGTTGCTGCTGACCAAGGATTCGGGCCGCGAGGGAGCCCTGCAGGCCAAGCTGGAGGCAGCCCGCGAATGCGGCTGCCAGGTCGCGGTGTGGCGGCATCCCCAGGAAGGCGATGCCACGGCCTGCACCTCGGTGGCCGAGGTGTGTGCGCAGCTGGGCATCCCCTGCACCACCGCAGACGAGGAGTGGCGGGTGCTGCTGGTCGGACACGGCAGCAAGCGGCCGGCCGCCAACCAGGGCCTCTACCAACTGGCTGGTCTGCTCCAGCGGTTGCCGGGGATGGGCCCGGTCACGGTGGGCTTTCTGCAGATGGCCGAGCCTGGCGTGGAACAGGCCTTCGCAGCCATGGCCGAAGGCGGGGCCCACCGCATCGTGGTGATGCCGTGCTTCCTCTTCGAGGGAGCACACGTGGCTTCCGACCTGCCGGAAACCCTGGCCGCCCTGCGGCTGCGCTATCCCCGCGTGGAGGTGAAGCTGGCGGCCGCACTGGGCCCTTCCGCGCAGCTGGCCGAGATATGCCGGTTGCGCATCGAGCAGGCCAAGGCCTCTGGCGGCGCCGGGGAGTGACCGCATTCGCATTCACGGCCCGGGAGGAGGCGGGCCCGGGAGGATGATTCCGGGAGGCCAGGAAGCGCGGTGATGTTGGCGTGACTGGAGCTGGCGAGAAAGGAGTGTGACCCGTGCACATCATGGAAGGATTCCTTCCCCTGGGCCACGCCGTGGCCTGGACTGCCGCGGCAGCACCGTTCGTGGTGGCGGGTGCCCGGCAGGTGGGGAAGCAGGCGCGCGAGAACCCGGAAACGAAGATCGGGACCGGCATGGCGGGGGCCTTCGTGTTTGTCCTCTCCGCCCTCAAGCTGCCGTCGGTGGCCGGGAGTTGCTCGCATCCGACTGGGACCGGCCTGGGGGCCATTCTGGTGGGGCCCGGCCCCATGGCGGTGCTGAGCTGTATCGTGCTGCTGTTCCAGGCCCTGTTGCTGGCCCACGGTGGCCTGACCACCCTGGGAGCCAACACCTTCTCCATGGGGGTGGTGGGGCCGTGGGTGGCCTTCGGCGTATTCTGCCTCTGTCGCCGCGCCAGGCTTCCGCTGGCGGTCCAGGTGTTCCTGGCCGCGGCGCTGGGGGACCTGGCCACCTACCTGACCACGTCCTGTCAGCTGGCACTGGCCTTTCCCGATCCCACTCACGGGTTCCTGGGGTCGCTGGCCAAGTTCATGGGGGTGTTCATGGTGACCCAGGTGCCGCTGGCTATCGCGGAGGGGGTTCTCAGCGTCATGGTGGTCCAGGCGCTGCGCCGCAATCCGGAAGTAGCCAGCACGGGTCTCCTGCAGGCAAGGGCGGGGGTGGACGCATGAGAAGGAGATTGGCGGCGATGGGCCTGGCGGCATGGATCCTGTTGGCGGCGGCACCGGCCGCATGGGCGGACGGCGGCGAGGCAGTGGAACTGAAGGGCAGCGATGACCGGGCGGCCGAAGCGGTGGCCGAGATCGCCCCTGGCTACCGCCCGTGGGCGCAGCCCCTGTGGGAACCGGGCGGAATGTTCAGCGAGGAGCTGATCTTTACCCTGCAGGCCGCCACGGGCGCGCTGGTGCTGGGGTACCTGGCAGGGTTCCTGCGTGGCAAGACCCGCAGGGAAGGTCCGTGATGCTTTCCGAGCGGTACGTGTGGCGCAACCCCCTCCGCCACCGGCATCCTGCCGAAAAGGTGGGGATGTGCACAGCCTGCCTGGTCGCGTGCCTGGCGGCCCGCTCCCCTGCCCTGCCGCTGGGAGTGGCGGCGGTCATGCTGGGCCTCAGTGCGGGCCCGGGGAGGGTGCCGCTGAGGACGCTCGGGCAGTTCATGGCCGCTCCCCTGGTGCTGGCGCTGGTGGC
>JARYMO010000118.1 GCA_029907055.1 Syntrophomonadaceae bacterium
ATGAGAAACTGAACAATCGAACCTCCCTTATGACAGCCGAAGCAGTAGAAGAGCTGGCGCTCGGCGGACACCGAGAAGGAGGGGGTCTTCTCGCCGTGGAACGGGCAGAGTCCCCAGTAGCGTCCGCCCCTGCGCGTCAGCTCGGTGTCTTCCGACACCAGGTCCACGATGTCCACCCGGGCCTCGATGTCCCGTACCAGGTCGTCCTTCACCCGTCCTCACCCCCTCGTCCCGGGCAGGCCAGCGGCACCGCCCGCACCGCCGCCCCCTATTCCTCGCTCCACTCCCCGCGCAGGCGCATCCCGGGGGCAAAGGTGGGCATGTAGACCTCGCTGAACACCGCCATGCAGTAGTTGTCACTCATGCCGGAGATGTAGTCCGCCACCCCTACCGCCACCCCTTCCTCGGCGGCGATCTCCTGGTAGAATTCCGGCAGCTTGGTCGGGTGCTTGCTGTAGTAGCGGAAGAGGTACTCCACCACCAGGGCCGCCTTTTCCTTCTCGGCCATGCAGTAGTCCCCGTTGTACACGTGGTCGAACATGAAGCGCCGCAGTTCGGCGAATGCCTGCCGGATGTGCGGGCTCATGCACACGGTGACTGGCCCTCCCCCCTTCTCCTCAATCGCCCGCCGGGTGCACGACAGCACGTCGTTGACCAGGGTGGAGATGCGCTGGGTGTGGGTGAACCCCAGCACCTCCAGCAGCTCGCGCGGAATGGCGTCCAGCACCAGCAGGCCGGCCCGGATGGCGTCGTCGATGTCGTGCTGGACGTAGGCGATCTTGTCGCTGTAGAAGATGACCTGCCCCTCCATGGTGGAGGCGCGCGGCGCCCCCTGGTCGAAGCCGTCGTGGTTGAGCACCCCGTCCAGCACCTCGCGGCTGAGGTTGAGGCCGCGGCCCAGTCGCCCCTTCTCGATGCGCGTCAGCACGCGCACGCTGTTCTCGCTGTGCCGGAACCCCCCTGGTACCAGCTCGTTGAGCACCTTCTCGCCGGCGTGCGAGAACGGGGTGTGCCCGATGTCGTGGGAAAGGGCGATGGCTTCCGTGAGGTCTTCGTTGAGGGCCAGTCCCCGGCTGATGGTGCGGGCGATCTGCGAAACCTCCAGGGTATGGGTCAGGCGCGTGCGGTAGTGGTCGCCGGCCGGCGAAATGTACACCTGCGTCTTGTGCTTCAGGCGCCGGAAGGCCTTCGCGTGCACGATGCGGTCACGGTCCACCATGAAACAGGTCCTGATGGGGTCCGGCGTTTCCGGCTTCACCCGTCCCCTGCTGCGGGCTGACAAGCACGCCCAGGGCTTGAGCACCAGTTCCTCGCGCTGCTCGATCTCTTCCCGTATGGTCATGGGATGCCCTCCTCTCGCCTCCGCAACGTCTCCCCTGCCCCGCTCACGTCCTCACCCGGATGGACCTGGTGACCCGGGCCACCTCCACCAGGCGCCGGCCCAGCAAGGCAGCCCGTTGCAGACCCTCCTCGTCAGCAGTTGCCGGGCGCTGGGCGGCCGCCCCCAGGTGGCCACAGTCGTGCTCGCGCTCGCCGTCCCCCACCACCAGCATGCCCTGGACCAGCATCATGTCCTGCAGGGCGCGCAGCGTGGTTTCCTGTCCGCCGAAGCGCGAGGCCCCCACCGCCAGCGCACCGCCGGGCACGTTGAGCAGGGCCCGGGCGGTGCGCAAGTGCCTGGTCTTGTCCCAGAAGGCCTTGAGCTGGGCTGAAACGGTGCCGAAGTAGACCGGGCTGCCCAGCAGCAGGCCGTCCGCGCGCGCCATCAAGGCGTGCGCCTCCCCCAGCCGGGTGCCCTGCCCGCACTTGCCGGTACAGGGCGACTCGCAGGCCACGCAGAACTTCTGGCGCTGCCCCCGCAGCGCCTGCTGGCAGTGGATGACCGCCGTGTCCGCTCCCTCGGCCCGGCAGGCCTGCAGGGCCGCCTCCAGCAGGGCAGCAGTGTTGCCGCGCGGGTTGGGGCTCCCGTTCACCGCCACGATGAGCGTACGCTCCACCACACCAACCTCCGTTCCCCGGGGTGTCGTGCCCGTCATCTCCTGAGTAATAGTTACCGCTTTCCCCTGCGGATTCCTGCCGGGACCGCGGGGCAAAGCACGATGCCGCGAAAGGAAAGCCCCGCCCGGGGGCGGGGTCCCTGCCTCGACCGGCATGGCTCGATCGACCGGCGTGCCTATTCTCCGACCTGTTCCGGCACCGCGGTCTTCTCACGGATGGCGGCCTGGGCGGCGGCCAGCCGGGCCACCGGTACGCGGTAGGGCGAACAGCTCACGTACTGCAGTCCGATCTGGTGGCAGAACTCCACCGAGGAGGGCTCGCCTCCGTGTTCCCCGCAGATGCCGATGAGGAGCCCGGGCCGGGTAGCGCGTCCGCGCTCCACCGCCATCTTCATCAGTGCCCCTACCCCCTTGCGGTCCAGCACCGCGAAGGGATTGTCCTTGAGCAGCTTTTTCTCCAGGTACACTGGAATGAACTTGCCCTCGGCGTCGTCGCGGCTGAAGCCCAGGGTGGTCTGGGTCAGGTCGTTGGTACCAAAGGAGAAGAACTCGGCCTCGGCAGCGATCTCGTCCGCCACCACGCAGGCCCGGGGCAACTCGATCATGGTACCCACGGCGAACTCGAACTCCACCCCGCTCTCCGCCAGCACTTCGGCGTACGCCTGCAGCACCTCCTGCTTCATCAGCGCCAGTTCCGCCACGTCCATCACCAGCGGGATCTCCACCTCGGGAAGGACTTCCACGCCTTCCTTCTTCAGCTCCACCACCGCCTCGAAGATAGCCCGTGCCTGCATACGGTAGATCTCGGGATAGGTGATGCCCAGCCGGCAGCCGCGATGCCCGAGCATGGGGTTGAACTCGTGCAGGGCGTGCACCTTGCGCAGCAGGAATTCCTTCTCCTTCACCTGCGATGCCGGCGCGCCCTGGGCCTTCATGGTCGCCAGTTCCGCCGCCAGTTCCTCCGCCCCGGGCAGGAACTCGTGCAGGGGAGGGTCCAGCAGGCGAATGGTGCAGGGCAGCCCTTCCATGGCCTTGAGGATACCGTAAAAGTCACCCCGCTGCATCGGCAGCAGCCTGGCCAGGGCCTCCCGGCGGGCCTCCTCGGTGTCGGAGAGGATCATTTCCTGCACGATGGGCAACCGGTCCTGGGCCATGAACATGTGCTCGGTCCGGCACAGGCCAATGCCCTGGGCGCCGAACTCGCGGGCCTTGGCGGCGTCTTCCGGGGTGTCCGCGTTGGCGCGCACTTCCAGGCGCCGGAACTCGTCGGCCCACCGCAACAGGGTTTCGAACTCGGGGGACAGCACGGGGTCGATCATGGGCACCCGGCCCAGCATGACGGCGCCGGTGGAGCCGTCAATGGAAATAACCTCGCCCTTCTTGACCGTCAGGTGGCCCACCGTAAACTCCTGGGCGGCGTAGTTGATCTTGATGGCTTCGCATCCCGACACGCAGGGTTTGCCCATCCCGCGGGCGACCACGGCGGCATGGCTGGTCATGCCCCCGCGCGAGGTGAGCACGCCCTGGGCCTTCACGATGCCGTGGATGTCGTCGGGGGTGGTCTCGCTGCGCACCAGCACCACCGCCTCGCCCTCGTTGCCCAGCTTTTCTGCCTCGTCGGCGTCAAACACCACCTTGCCGGAAGCGGCCCCGGGGGAGGCAGGGAGCCCAGTGGCAATCACGTCCAGCTTGGCAGAGGGGTCGATCTGGCGGTGCAGCAGCTGGTTGATCTGCTCGGCATCGACCCGCAGCAGGGCCTCCTCGCGGGAGATGATGCCTTCCTCCACCATGTCCACGGCAATTTTCACCGCCGCCGCCGCGGTGCGCTTGCCGGTGCGGGTCTGCAGCATGTACAGCTTGCCCCGTTCGACCGTGAACTCGATGTCCTGCATGTCGCGGTAGTGGTCCTCGAGGATCTTGCAGGTGCGGGTGAACTGCTCGTATACCTGGGGCAGTTCCTCCTTCAGCCGCGAGATGGGGGTGGGGGTGCGGATGCCGGCCACCACGTCCTCGCCCTGGGCGTTGACCAGGAACTCGCCGTACAGCTCGTGCTCACCCGTGGAGGGGTTGCGCGTGAAGGCAACCCCGGTGCCGCTGTCCGCGCCCATGTTGCCAAAGGCCATGGCCTGTATGTTCACCGCGGTGCCCAGGTCATCGGGGATCTTGTTGATCTTGCGGTAGACGATGGCCCGCTGGTTGTTCCAGGAGTCGAACACTGCCCGGATGGCCAGCACCAGCTGCTCCTGCGGGTCCTGGGGAAACTCGCGCCCGGTGTGCTGGAGCACGGTGGCCTTGTACTCGTCCAGCACCGCCCGCAGGCTCTCCGCCGGGATCTCGTAATCGAAGAGCAGGCCAAGTTTGCGCTTGTAGCGTTCCATGACCGAATCAAAGGCGTGGTGTTCGATCTCCAGCACGACGTTGGAGAACATCTGGATGAAGCGACGGTAGCAGTCGAGAGCAAAGCGCTCATCGCCGGTCAGCGCTGCCAGCCCGGCCACGGTCACGTCATTCAGCCCCAGGTTGAGCACGGTGTCCATCATCCCTGGCATGGAGACCGCCGCCCCGGACCGCACCGATACCAGCAGCGGATTGGCGGCATCACCGAAGCCCTTGCCGGTCTTGGCCTCCAAGCCCCTCAGTGCCTCCAGCACCTGGTCCATCATCCCCTCCGGGAACTGGCGCCCCAGGCGGTTATACTCGTTGCAGGCCTCGGCGGTGATGGTGAAGCCGGGCGGTACCGGAAGGCCGATCCTGGTCATCTCGGCCAGGTTTGCCCCCTTGCCCCCCAGCAGGCGTTTCATGTCCGCCCGGCCTTCCTCGAACAGGTAGACAAACTTCTGACTAGACATGGTTCAACCTCCTATAGTAGATTTCAAGGATCTTGCTGGCGGTCTCCTCGACCGCCCGGTTGCTGACGTCAATGACCGGGCACCCCAGCCGTTTCATGAAGTTGTTGGCGAAGCTGATCTCGTAGGCCACCCGCTCAGGACTGGCATAGTTGGCATCCGACATCAGGCCCAGCGTCTTCAGGCGCTCCCGCCGCACCGCGCTCAGCAGGTCGGGGTGGACGGTCAGCCCGATGACGCGGCCCTTCTCCACCGCGAACAGCTCCTCGGGGGGAGTGACTTCCGGGACCAGCGGGATGTTAGCGACCTTCAGGCGCTTGTGGGCCAGGTACATGGAGAGCGGGGTCTTGGAGGTGCGCGAAACCCCGATCAG
>JARYMO010000119.1 GCA_029907055.1 Syntrophomonadaceae bacterium
CTTCCTGGGCATGCAGATCGCCATCGACGGCCCCGCCGGGGCGGGCAAGAGCACGCTGGCGCGTGCAATTGCAGACCGGCTGGGTATACTGTATATTGATACTGGGGCTATGTACCGCGCCCTGACCTGGAAAGCCCTGAGTGACAAGGTGGATCTGAAGGACGGGGAGCGCCTGCGCCAGCTGGCACAGGCCACCGAAATCCGCCTCGAGAACATCGACGGCCGTCTGGCCGTTTTCTGCGATGGGCAGGACGTCACGGACGCCATCCGCTCGCCCGAGGTGTCGCGCTGGGTGGCGGTGGTGGCGGCTGACCCCGGGGTGCGCCAGGTCATGGTCGGGAAGCAGCAGGCCATCGCGCGCGAGCGCGACGTGGTCATGGACGGCCGAGACATCGGCCTTGTCGTGCTTCCCGAGGCGGAGTTCAAGTTCTACCTGACGGCCGGGCTGGAGGAGAGGGCCCGCCGGCGCGCGCTGGACATGGTGCGCGACGGCTACCGGGTCGACTACCAGCAGCTCAAGGAGGAGATCCGCGACCGTGACCGGGCGGACTCGGAGCGGGCCGTAGGGGCGCTGACCGTGGTGCCGGGCGCGATTGTCATCGACACCAGCGACCTGACTGCCGAGCAGGTGGTGGAGCGGGTGTTGGCCCACGTGCAGAACCCGGCGGGGCATGCGCATGATGTACCGGTTTCTTAGGCGGTTGGCCCGTATGCTCTTGTGGCTGTTCCGCTGGCGGGTGGAGGGCGAGGAGCACATTCCCCGCACCGGCCCGGTGATCCTGGCGGCCAACCACCTCAGCAACTGGGACCCCATCCTGGTGGGAGCGGCATGTTCCCGCCCGGTCCATTTCATGGCCAAGGAAGAGATGTTTCGTTCCCGGTGGTTGGCCTGGCTGCTGACCCGCATCCATGCCTTCCCGGTGCGCAGGGGAAGCGCGGACCGGCGGGCGCTGCGCACGGCCCTGGACAGGTTGGCGCAGGGGGAGGTACTGGGGATTTTCCCGGAGGGCACCCGCAGCAAGACCGGTGAGTTGGCGAGGCCGCAACCCGGCATCGCCATGCTGGCCCTGCGGTCAGGGGCGCCGGTGGTGCCGGTGGCCTGCATCGGCAGCGACCGCGTTCTCCCGCTGGGATGGAAAAGGCCCCTGCTGGTGCGGGTAGGGGAGCCCATCTGCTACGAGGAGCTCTACGGGACGCGGCTGAGCGCCCCGCTCATGGAGACGGTCAGCCAGGACATCATGGAGCACGTGCGCCGGCTCATTTCCTGATCCAGACAGGATTGTGGAGGGCCGACTGAGAGGCATACACATTCGACGAGAGGTGGAACGGGTGCCGCGACTCGCAGAATGCGCCGGATTCTGCCAGGGGGTCCGCAGGGCGCTGGACCTGGCCCTGGCCGCGGCTGCCGAGCCCGGCCCGTGGTGTACGCTCGGGCCGCTGGTCCACAACGATGCCGTGGTGGAGTTCCTGGAAGCGCGGGGCATCCGCGCCGTGGAGCGCGTCGAAGAGGCGGCGGGCAGCGGGTTGATCATCCGTTCCCACGGGGCCTCGCCCGGGGTGCTGGCGGCGGCGCAGGCCATCGCCCGGCAGGTGGTGGATGCGACCTGCCCGCTGGTGAAGCGGGTGCAGACCCTGGCCCGACAGATGGTGCAGGAGGGCTACCGGGTGGTCATCGTTGGCGATGCCGCTCACCCCGAGGTGCAGGGCATCGTGGGGTGGGCGGAAGGGCAGGCGACGGTGGTCGCCTCGGTAGAAGAGGCGCGCCGGGTGACGCCTGCGCCGCGGCTGGCAGTGCTGGCGCAGACCACCAGGGAACAGGAAACGTTTTTCGACATCACCAGGGAGCTCTTGCCCAAGTCCCTCGAGGTGCGGGCATTCAATACCATATGCGATGCAACCAGGAAACGACAGCAGGCGGCCCGCGAGGTCTGCCGGGATGTCGACGTCATGGTAGTGGTCGGTGACTTCAAGAGCTCTAACACCGCTACTCTCGCGCGCGTGTGCGCGGACACGGGGGTCAGGACGTACCGGGTGGAACGCGCGGGTGACCTGAACCCGGAGTGGTTCGCTGCGGGTGCCAGAGCGGGGGTGACGGCAGGGGCTTCGACCCCTGAATGGATTATTAAGGAGGTAGTGGACACGATGGTTGAGTTCGAGGAAAACGCAGCTCGAGACGAAGCACAGGAAAACCAGCCGGAGCCCCAGGCACAGGCGCAGCAGGAGGAGACGTGGCAGGAACCCCAGCCGGAGCCTGAAGAGGCCAGGGAACAGTCCTTCATGGAGCTGGAGGCCGAGATGGCGGAGTCCATGAGCAAGGGCATGGAACGGGGCAGCATCCTCAAGGGCGTCGTCATCCAGGTCAGCGATGACGAGGTCATGGTGGATGTCGGCGGCAAGTCGGAGGGCGTCATCCCGCTCCGCGAGCTGTCGGTGCGAGACTTGCGCTCGGCCCGGGAGGAAGTCCAGGTGGGGGACGAGATCGAGGTCTACGTGCTGCGCTGGGACGACGATGGCACCATCCTGCTTTCCAAGAAGCGGGTTGACATGAAGAAGGCCCTCGACGCGCTGGAGGAGAAGTTCCACAACCGCGAGGTCATCGATGCCAAGGTGGTGAAGAGCGTCAAGGGAGGCCTGCTGGTAGACATCGGCGTGGTTGCGTTCCTGCCGGCCTCCCACGTGGACGAGGGCTTCGTGCGCAACCTGGACGACTACATCGGCCAGACCATGCCGGTCCGCATCATCGAGTTCAATCGCGCCAAGCGGAGGGGCTCGCAGGTGGTGGTGTCCCGCAAGGACGTGCTCTCCGAGCAGCGGGAACGCCAGCGCGAGGAGTTCTGGAGCACCATCGAGGAGGGACAGGTCCGCACCGGGAGGGTGAAACGGCTTACCGACTACGGGGCCTTCATCGACCTGGGCGGGTTTGAAGGGCTGCTGCACATCTCGGAAATGGCCCACGTGCGCGTGGACCATCCTTCGGACGTGCTGTCGGAGGGCGACGTCATCGACGTGTACATCCTGGGCGTGGACCGGGAAAAGGAGCGGGTGTCGCTCAGCCGCAAGCGCATCCTCAAGAGCCCGTGGGAGACGGTCCTGGAGCGCTACCGCGAGGGCGACATCATCGACGGCAAGGTGGTGCGGCTGGCTCCCTTCGGCGCCTTCGTGGAAGTGGAGCCGGGGGTGGATGGCCTCATCCATATCTCCCAGCTCTCCCACCAGCGCATCGAGAAGCCGGAGGACGTCGTGCAGGTGGGGGACCAGGTGCGGGTAAAAATCCTGGGGATTGACCCGGTGGAGAAGCGCATCGCGCTGTCGCTGAAGGAAGCCGAGGGCAGCGAAGCAGTCGATTACGAGGGCGAATGGTAGAAGAGCCGGCAGGAGGTGGCGCCTGGTGCCGTTCTTTGACTTTCGTTGTCAGCAGTGCGGGCAGCAGTTCGAAAAGAAAGTGTCCAACGCGGAGAAGTCCAGCGTGCGGTGCCCGGAGTGTGGCGGGTCCGACGTGAAACAAATGATTTCGTCGTTCTTCACCGCCAGCACCAGTTCGGGGGCGGCGCCACCGCCCTCCTGTTACGGAGGGTGCGAGGGGTGCGCGCAGGGCAAACCGGGAGGAAACCTCGTATAGAGCTGCCAGCGGCAGCTCTATTTCATGGAGGGGAAAGCGTGGAGAAGACTGCGGCCGCCAGCGGCGTCATCCTGGCCGGAGGACAGAGTTCCCGCATGGAAGAGAACAAGGCGTTTGTCAGGGTAGGAGGAACGCCCATCATCGAAATCCTGGTGGAGCGGCTGGCCCGGGCCTTCGCGGACGTCATCCTGGTCACCAACCAGCCGGAGCTGTACGCCGGCCTGGGGGTGAGGGTGGTGACGGACCTCATCCCGCGGCTGGGGCCCTTGAGCGGGCTGCACGCGGGGCTGGCGCACGCAGGCGGCCGACCGATATTCGCCTGTGCCTGCGACATGCCGTTCGTGAGCATGGAGCTGGCACGGTTCCTGCTCGGGCTGCTGCCCGGCCACGACGCGGTGGCGCCGCTGGTAGGGGGGCGCTTTCAGCCCCTGTGCGCCGCCTACGCGCCGGGGTGCCTGGCGGTGTTCGAGCGGTGCCTGCACCAGGGCCGTCTCAAGATCAGCCGCGTGTACCAGGAGGAGCTGAAGGTACGCTACGTGAGCGATGAAGAGGTGGCCCGCTTCGGCGACCCGGAGGTGCTGTTCTGCAATGTCAACAGCCCCGAGGCCCTGGCGCGGGCACGGCAACTGGCGAGGGGGGGAGCCCGATAAGAGCCCGGCGCAAGTCTGAACACCTGCAACTGGCGCTGCAGCTACCCCCGGGCCCGCTGGCCACGGGGTTCGAGGACGTGCACGCGGTCCACTGTGCGGTGCCGGAGCTGGACCTCGATGAGGTCAGCCTGGCGGTGAGCCTGCTGGGCAAGCCATTGCGGGTCCCGCTCATCATTAACGCCATGACCGGCGGCACCGCCCAGGGGGCGGCCATCAACCGGGACCTGGCCGCGGTGGCTGCAGAGTTCGGACTGGGGATGGCCGTCGGCTCACAGGCGGTGGCGCTGGAAGACCCCTCCCTGGCATACAGTTTCCAGGTGGTACGGCAGGTGAACCCCGACGGGTTGCTGTTGGCCAACGTCAGTGCCAGGGTGAGCCCGGACGCCGCCCTGCGGGCCGTGGAAATGGTAGGGGCCGACGCGCTGCAGGTGCACCTGAACGTGCCGCAGGAACTGGCCATGCCGGAGGGAGACCGGGGGTTTCGCGGGCTGTTGGAGAATTTGACCCGGCTGGTGTCGCACAGCCCGGTGCCAGTGGTGGCCAAGGAGGTGGGCTTCGGGCTTTCGCGGGAGGCGGCGGCGGCGTTGCTGGAGACGGGCGTAGCGGCGCTGGACGTTGGTGGTGCCGGGGGGACCAATTTCCTGGCCATCGAGTCCGCCCGGGGAGGGCCGCTGGGCCAGGAGATGACTGCCTGGGGCATACCCACGGTGGCCAGCCTGCTGGAAGTGCTGTCGCTACAGCCGGGGGTGCCGGTGGTTGCCTCAGGCGGTATCCAGGACGCGCTGCAGGCCGCCAAGGCCCTGGCGCTGGGGGCAAATGCAGTGGGAATGGCGGCCTGGTTCCTGCACCGGTGGCATCGCGGGGGAGCGGAAGAGGTGCGCCGGGAGGTGGCGGCCTTCGAGTACCGCCTGCGGGCGGCGGTCTTGATGAGTGGAGCGGCCAGCG
>JARYMO010000120.1 GCA_029907055.1 Syntrophomonadaceae bacterium
AAGGAGACCACCAGCAGACCGGTGGCCACCACGATGCCCAGCCAGGTGACCGCGGTGCGGAAACGGTTGCGGTTCACGGCCCGCAGGGTCATTTTCCAGCTGATGTCCAGGCGGCCCCATGCCCACGGCCACCGTTCCAGGAATACCCTGCCGACCTGGCGCGGCGGTTCCTGCTGCATGGACTCGGCCGGCTGGATGGCCACCACGCCGCGCGAGGCGGTGAAGCCGGCCAGGGCGCCAGTGCCCACGCTCAGGCACAGGCCGGTGACCATCGCCTGCAGGTTCACGCCCCCTACCACCTCCGGCAGGTTGAAGAAGGTGGCGTAGATGCCGGAGAAGTAGGAAGCCAGGGCGATGCCCGGCCCCAGCGCCGCCAGCGCACCGACCAGGCCCACGACCATTGCGTAGGTGGCGTAGTACCACATGATGACCAGGTTGGGGTAGCCGAGCGCTTTCATGGTGCCGATCGGCACCCGTTGGCTGCGTACCATGCGTCCCAGCATGACGAACTCGATGAGTGCGGCGATGCCAAGGAAAATGGCGGGCAGAAAGTTGGCCATCACCCGCAGCTGGGACAGTTCGCCGCTCAGGATGGCGTCGCTGAGCTGCCACTTGCGCGGGTATTCCGCCAGCAGGCCGTAGGGTTCGAGGAGGCGCTTCACCCTGGCCACCACGGCCTCGGCATCCGCCCCCGGGCTGAACCGCACCACCACCTGGTTGACCTGGCCGGAGAGGTTGAGCATCTGCTGCACCTGGTTGTGAGGGGCCATGAACACGCCGAACACCGCGGGGTCAGGATACAGGGTCGAAGGGTCCTGCATGGGGTAGATGAACTCCGGGCTGGTGGCGCTGCCGACCACCGTCACCGTTACCTGCCGTCCTTCCGCCACCAGGGTCTGGGTGTCCCCCGGCCGCAAATGATGGAACTTCCAGTACTGGGGGTCCACCAGCACCTCGGCGTCCCCGCCGGCCGGGTACTTCTCGAACATGCGCCCGGAGAGCAGCTTGAGGCGGTTCACCTCCTTGTCCATGGGCAGGGGATAGCTGGTCAGGCGGGCGGTTGCGCGTTCGCCGCCGGCACGGACGATGGGGATGTCCTTCTGGATGCGACCGGTGGCGGCTGCCACCCCGGGGACCTGTTGCACCTGCCGCACCACGCCTTCCGGGGCCTTGATGACGTGGAAAAAGTGGTCGGCGAAGGCATACTGGCGGTAGAACAGCGCCTTGGAGCGCTCCATGTTGTTGGCCACCGAGGTGACCGAGACATACACGGTGATGCCCACCATGATGACCGCTGCCACTGCCAGGAACTGCCCCAGCGTGCTGCGGATGGTCCGCCGCAGCCGCCTGCCCAGGACGCCCATCACCACTCGATCCTTTCCGGGGGCAACGGGCGCTCGTGCTCGATGACCTCCACGATGCGTCCGCTGCTCATGCGCAGCACCCGCGGCGCCATGAAGCCGATGGCGGCGTTGTGGGTGACGATGACCACCGTGGAGCCATGCTCCCGGTTGGCGTGCACCAGCAATTCCAGGATGAGGCGGCCGGTCTGGGCGTCCAGCGAGCCGGTGGGTTCGTCGCACAGCAGCAGCCGCGGCTTCTTCACCACCGCGCGGGCGATGGACACCCGCTGCTGCTCGCCGCCGCTGAGCTGGGCAGGGAAGTGGTCGAGACGGTCGCCCATGCCCACCTCGCGCAGTATCTCTTCCGCGGACAGCGGCTCGTCGACCAGGTCGGCGGCCAGCTGCACGTTTTCGCGGGCGGTGAGATCGGGGATGAGGTTATAGAACTGGAATACGAAGCCCACCTCTCTGCGGCGGTACTGGGTCAGGCGGGCCTCGCTGGCCTGGCTCAGGTTCTCGCCGGCGAAGAAGAGGTCGCCGCTGGTGGGCCGGTCCATGCCCCCCATGATGTTGAGGAGGGTGCTCTTGCCGGAGCCGCTGGGGCCAAGGATGACCACCAGTTCCCCCTCGGAGAGCTGGAAGGAGGTCTCCTTGAGGGCCTCGACGGACACCTCGCCCATCAGGTAGGTCTTGGTGATGCGGTCGAGCTGCATCAGCACGCTCCCGGGCATGCAGGCCGCCTCCTTCGTGTCCCTGCCCGGGGCGGACGGTGAATGTGCCCGCCTGCGCAGGGTGCTTATCTTATAGTAAATTCGCGGGCGAGGCGGTCGATTCCTTCGTGCCGTGGGCTTTCGCGCGTTGCCCCCGTGGCGCGACAGGGGACGGGCCGCAGTGGTATGGTAGAGGCAGGGGTGACCGGGGGCAGCAAGGCACCCGGGCCCTGGGGGGAGGAGTTGGAGTGTCGAGGTCCTCGCTGACCGGGGCCAGTTGTTCGTCGGCCGCCCTGGCGACGGTTGCGGTCTGCCTGGCGTGCTTTTTCGCCCTCGCCTGGCTGGTGGAATCGGGGAGCAGTGCGCACCTGGACCAGCAGGCGGTGCTGTGGGCGCGCGGGCACCGCGCCACCTGGTGCACGGCCGTGATGCTGATGGCCACCGCCCTGGGTTCCCTCCCCGGGGTGGTGACGGTGGCCCTCCTGGCCTCGTGGGCGGGGCAGCGCCGGGGCCTGTACCTGGAAACGGTGGGGATGTGGCTGCTGTTGGGGCTGGCTACCTGGGCCAACCACCTGCTCAAGTGGGGCTTCGGGAGACCGCGCCCGCCGTGGGAGCCGCTGGTAAAGGAAGCCGGACTGAGTTTCCCCAGCGCCCACGCCATGGTGGGCACCGCCTTCTACGGGTTCCTGGCGGTGATGGTGTGGAGGCACGCACCGGCTGGGGGATGGCGTCTGGCGGCGGTGGGCGCCCTGCTGGCGATGGCGGTCGCCATTTCTGTCAGCCGCGTGTACCTGGGGGTGCACTACCCCACCGACGTGGCGGCGGGAGTGGCGGCAGGCGGGGCCTTGCTGGGGTTGTGCCTGGAGATGCTGGAGGAATGGCGCCGGCGCGCCGCGGTGCACTGAGCAGGGAGGGGATGCAGCATGCGACACCTGGTGGTCATCGGCGGGGTGGCGGCGGGTACCAGCGCGGCGGCCAAGGCGCGCCGGGTGGACGCCGGCCTCAAGATCAGCCTTTTCACCCAGGAAGGACGGGTATCGTACGGTTCCTGCGGGTTGCCCTACTTCATCGCCGGGCAGATTGCCGAGGAGCGGCAGCTCATCGCGCGCACGGTGGAAGTGTTTGCCCAGCAGGGCATCGAGGTGCACCTCTACCAGCGGGCGGAGGAGATCGACCCTACACGCCGCCTGGTGCGGGTGGTGGATGTCCGCGAGGGAGCGCAGCGGGAGGTGGGCTACGACGCCCTGGTCATCGCCACGGGGGCCTCGCCGGTGCTTCCGCCGGTACCCGGTCGCGAGCTGGCGGGAGTCTTCACCCTGCGCACCCTGGACGACGGGCTGGCTATCCGCCGCTACCTGCAGGAGCAGTCCCCGCAGCGGGCGGTCATCGTGGGGGCCGGGTACATCGGCCTGGAGATGGTGGAGGCCTTCCACCAGCGGGGCATGAGTGTTACGGTGGTGGAGATGGCCCCGCAGGTGCTCCCCAACATGGATGCGGACATGGCGGCGCTGGTGCAGGAGTACCTGGAGGGCCGGGAGGTGAGGGTGCTGACCGCGGAGCGTGTGCTGGCCCTGGAGCCGGCCGCTGGCCAGGCAGCAGACCGGGTGGGGCTGGTGCGTACGGAACGACACGAACTGCCGGCCGAGCTGGTGCTGCTGTCGGCCGGGGTGCGGCCCAATGCCGCCCTGGCTGCCCGGGCCGGGGTCGCCCTGGGGGCGGCCGGGGCCATTCGCGTCAACCAGCGCATGGAAACCAACCTCCCCAACGTCTACGCCGCTGGTGACTGCGCCACCACCGTGCACCTGGTGTCAGGCGAAGAAGTCTACCTCCCCATGGGCACCACGGCCAACAAGCAGGGGCGGGTGGCCGGGGCCAACGCGGCGGGCGGCGAGGCCTCCTTCCCGGGGGTGGTGGGGACCGGCATCGCCCGCATCCTGGAAATGGAAGTTGCCCGCACCGGGTTGTGCGAACGGGAGTGCAAGGCACTGGGCATCGACTACCGCACCCGCACCATCCGCTCGCGCACCGTGCCCGGCTACTTCCCCGGCTCGGGGCGCATCCACGTCAAGGTGCTGGCCGAGCACCCGGGGGGCAGGCTGCTGGGGGCGCAGATCGTGGGACGGGCAGGGTCGGCCAAGCGCATCGACGTGTTCGCCACCGCGCTGACCCTGGGGGCTGCGGTAGGGCGCCTGTGGGATGCTGACCTGGCCTATGCCCCGCCCTTCAGCCCGGTGTTCGACCCCGTCCTGCTGGCCCTCAACGCATTCAGGCGAGAGGCGTAACCGGCGTGATTCACGAGGTGGGAGAGCGTGATGCACTCAGGCAGTGATTCGTTCTCGCGCGTGGCGCGCGAGTGGAGACGGCGACTGGAGCAGGAGCCGGGCAGGCGCGAATCCCGGCGGTCGAGGCCGGCACCGGGCTGGGCGTTCCCTAGCCCGGCCGAGCCCTGGCGCTACCGCCAGGCCATGGCCTACAAGCGCCGCCTGCTGCGGCAGTACGCCCACGCCCAGCTGCACGAGGTGCTGCCCGGGCAGGAACGCGAGACCGGCTACGGCGTGTGCTACCTGCTGGAGCGGCACGAGGAAATGCCGGCAGGCGGCGCGGTCCCGGCGGCGCATGCCGACCGCCTGGCCGCCGACCTCCAGCTGGTGCGGGGCATCGGGCCGGCGACCGAGCGGGCCCTTCGCCAGGCCGGGGTGGCCAGCCTGGCCGACCTGGCCGGGCACCCGCGGTTCGGGGAGGGGGCACGGGAGCTGCAGGCGGCCCTGGCCGGCGGCGACGCCCGGACGGTGGCCTCGTTCATCCGGCGCAAGCACCCGCCCTCCCACCCGGCGCTGCTCCACGCCTGTGCCCTGTGCGGCCTGGAGGGGTTGCTGTTCCTGGACCTGGAGACCCTGGGCCTGTTCGGCGCGCCCATTATCCTGTTCGGGCTGGCCCGGGTGGAGGCAGGCCGGGTGCGGGTAGAGCAGTACCTGGTGCGCGACGTGGCCGAGGAGGCAGCGGCGCTGGCGGCAGTGGCGGCGGCGGTGGAAGCAGCGACAGCGCTGGTGACCTACAACGGGCGCGCGTTCGACGTGCCGTACCTGGAATCGCGGGGGGCG
>JARYMO010000121.1 GCA_029907055.1 Syntrophomonadaceae bacterium
AGGCGCGGTAGCCCATGTCGCGGTCCGGGCGCACGCGCGGGTTGCCCACGTTGAGGTCGAAGAGCACCGCGGCGGGCACGATGGGGACCACCACCCGCCCGGTGGGGTAGCCGCACTGCTGCTCCTCCAGGAACTGCATCACCCCGGCGGCAGCGTCCAGGCCGTAGGCGCTGCCCCCGGTGAGCAGCACCGCCTGCACGTTGTGCACCAGGTTCACGGGGGACAGCAGGTCCGTCTCCCGGGTCCCGGGCGCCGAGCCGCGCACGTCCACCCCGCACACCGCCCCGCGCCGGCACAACACCACCGTGCAGCCGGTGAGGGCCTCCAGGTCGTGCGCTACCCCCACCTCGATGCCGGCGATGTCGGTAATGCGGACCTCTCCTTCCAGGTTGTGGACGGCCACCATGGATTCCTTTCCCCCTTCCTCGCCTTCACTCCCCGGCGCCCAGTCGGGGCGCCACCTGCACCACCAGCGCGGCCGCCACCAGTGCCTTGAGCGCATCCAGGGCGATGAAGGGCCAGAACCCTATCTCCAGCAGCCGCGCCAGGTCCAGCGTCTGCCCGGCGTACACGCGCAGCACCAGGTACAGGTAGGGCAGCCCCACCGCGTAGAGCGCCGCCACCCCGGCCAGCGTGGCGACCGCTGCCCGCAGGGGCGTGAGCCCCAGCCGCCGCCGCACCTGGGCCACCGTCCAGGCGGCCGCCACGTAGCCCAGGATGAAGCCGAAGGTGGGCTTGAATATGTAGACCGCTCCTCCGAAGGGGGGCGAGGCGAACACCGGCACCCCCGCCAGGCCGATGAGCGCGTAGCCTCCCATGCTGGCCGCGGCCGCCCGCGGACGGAGCAGCCCCCCCGTCACCAGGGCCACCACCGGCAGCACGCTGAAGGGGACCAGCGCCGGCTGCACCCAGCGGAACACCACCGCCGCGCAGCAGGCCAGGGCCGCCATCACGCCCGCCATTGCCAATTCCCTGCTGGTCATCGTCCATCACTCCCGCCCGCTATTTGTCAACTTGCGTTGGCGCCAGGTTGACATTACCCTCTCTTATAGCGCACCCGGGCAGGGATGTCAAGGGTGGCGGCGGGCTAGAGCAGGTCCATGCTGATGTCCAGCGCGGGCGAGGAGTGGGTGAGGGCCCCCATGGAAATGAAGTCCACCCCGGTGCGGGCCACTTCCAGCAGGTTGGCCTCGCTGATGCCCCCGGAGGCCTCCAGCAGCGCCCGGCCGGCGGTGACCTCCACCGCGCGCCGCATGGTCGGCGGGTCCATGTTGTCCAGCATCACGATGTCCGCGCCGGCCTCCAGGGCCTGCTCGAGCATCAGCAGGTCCTCCACCTCTACCTCCACCTTCACCGTGTGCGGCACGCGCGCCCTCACCGCTGCCACCGCGGCCGCGATGGACCCGGCGGCCACGATGTGGTTGTCCTTGATGATGACCCCGTCGAAGAGCCCGAAGCGGTGGTTCCTGCCCCCGCCTACCCGCACCGCGTACTTCTCCAGCGCCCGCAGGCCGGGGGTGGTCTTGCGGGTGTCCACCAGGCAGGCCCGCTCGCCGGCCAGCAGGGTTACCAGGCGCCGGGTGTGGGTGGCGATGCCGGACATGCGCTGCAGGAAGTTGAGGGCCACCCGCTCGCCGGTGAGGATGCTGCGGGTGGGTCCCTGCAGACGGGCCACCACCGTGCCGGGCTCTACCTGGCTGCCTTCGCCCACCACCGCTTCGAAGCGCACCTCGGCGTCCAGCAGGACGAACACGCGCCGGGCTACCTCCAGGCCCGCCACCACCCCCTGCCGCTTGACCAGGATCACCCCTTCGCTGCGCTGGCCGGGGGAAACGATGCTGTCGGTGGTGAGGTCCCCGTGGCCGATGTCCTCCACCAGCGCGCGGCGAATGAGCTCGTCCAGTTGCAGCCAGTCCATCCGCGGTTCCCCCTTCCCGTGTCGGCTAGCGGCGCTGGAACACCAGGTGGTGCAGCCAGTGCAGGTCGTCCGCCAGCGGGAAATCGCGGCGGAAGTGGGCGCCGCGGCTCTCCTGGCGCCAGAGCGCGGCCTGGGCCATGACGCGGGCGGCGGTCAGCATGTTGGCCACCTCGTAGTAGGGCAGCGGGTCATCGCCGCAGCCCAGCCGCGCGTACAGGTCGTCGATGACCGCGGCGGCGGTCTTGAGCCCCTGCTCGTCGCGGATGATGCCCACGTGCTCCCACATGGTCTCCTGCAGGCGGCGGCGGGCCTCCAGCGGCTCGAGGGCGTGGGAGCCGCGGTAGGGCTCGCGCACCCAGGCGTAGTCAAAGGAGCGGCACACCTCTTCGAAGCCGATGCTGCGGCTCCACATGATCTCCTCGGCGTTGTCCACGATGCGCTGCCCGAAGACGATGCCCTCCAGCAGCGAGTTGCTGGCCAGCCGGTTGGCCCCGTGCACCCCGGTGCAGGCCGCCTCCCCGCAGGCGTAGAGGCCGGCGATGCGGGTCTGCCCGTTCAGGTTGGTGCGCAGGCCGCCCATCATGTAGTGGGCGGCGGGCGACACCGGCAGCAGCTCGCGGGTGAAATCGAACCCGCGCGCGATGCAGTTGCGGTAGATGGTAGGGAAGCGCTGCGCCGCCCCCCTCATGCCGCGCATGTCGAGGAAGACGTGGTCCTGCCCGCTCGACAGCATCTCGTTCCAGATGGCGCGCGCCACCACGTCGCGAGGGGCCAGTTCGCCGCGCTCATCGTAGCGGGACATGAAGCGTTCCCCGCGGTGGTTGAGCAGGATGCCCCCCTCGCCGCGCACCGCCTCGGAGATGAGGAAGCGCTGTCGCTCCGCGGTGGCCAGCACGGTGGGGTGGAACTGCACGAACTCCATGTCCACCAGCTCGCAGCCGGCGCGGAACCCCGCCCCCAGGCCATCGCCGGTGGCGATGTCCGGGTTGGTGGTGTAGCGGTAGAGCTGCCCGGTGCCACCGGTGGCCAGGATGACCGCCCGCGCCAGGTAGGCCACGCTCTCCCTGCGCCCGGCGTCGTAGACCAGCGCCCCCTGGCAGGTGTCGTCGGCGGTCAGCACGTCGATGAGGAAGGTGTTCTCGTGCACCGCGATGGAACGGGCGTGGCACTGCTCCACCAGCGCAGCGCGGATGGCCTCGCCGGTGGCGTCGGCGGCGTGCAGGATGCGCGCCTTGCTGTGGGCCGCCTCCCTGGTCAGGGCCACCGTGCCGTCCTTCATGTCGAAGCGGGCCCCCATCTCCATCAGCTCCCGCACCCGCGCCGGCCCCTCCGTGACCAGCACGTTCACCGCCTCCGGGTCGCACAGCCCGGCCCCGGCCTCCAGGGTGTCCTCCAGGTGCAGGAAGGGGGAATCCTCCTCGTGCACTGCCGCGGCGATCCCCCCTTGGGCGAGTCCGGTGCTGGAGTCCCGGACGGTCTTCTTGGTGAGTACGGTGACCCGGCCGTGCTCCGCCGCCTTCAGTGCGGTGAACAGGCCGGCAATGCCGCTGCCGATGATGAGGAAGTCGGTGCTGTGAACCGGCATGTCTCTGCGTATGGGCGCGATGTAGCGGCTGACGATCATCGTGTTCTCCAGTCTCTCAGCGTAGTTCGAGCATCCTGCGCAGCGCGGTCTCGGCGCGCACCCGCACGCCCTCCTCCACCTCGATGCGTTCCTCCAGGCGCTCCAGGGCCCGCACCAGCGCGGGCAGGGTGATGAGCTTCATGTCCGGACAGACGAACCCCGCCCGCAGGAGGTGGAACTGGCGGTCGGGGTAGCGCTTGCGCAGGGGATAGAGCAGCCCTTCCTCGGTGCCGACGATGAACTCCCGCGCTGGCGAGCGCCCGACGTACTCCAGCATGCCCCCGGTGGAGAGCACCTGGTCGGCCGCCTCCGTCACCTCCGGCCGGCACTCCGGGTGCACCATCACTTCCGCCCCGGGGTGCGCCCGGCGCGCCGCCTGCAGGTCCTGCAGGGTGACCCGGTCGTGGATGGGACAGCACCCCTCCAGCACCATCAGCTGGCGGCCGGTCTGCCGGCTCACGAAGTGGGCCAGGTTGCGGTCCGGCACAAAGAGGATGGGGCGGTCGGGGTCCAGCGAGCGCACCACCCGCACGGCGTTGGAGGAGGTGCAGCAGATGTCGCTCTCCGCCTTGACCTCGGCCGAAGAGTTAACGTAACAGACCACCTGCAGCCCCGGCGTCCGCTCCCGCGCTTCGCGCAGCTGGGCAGCGGTCACCATGTCGGCCATGGGACAGCCGGCGCGGGGCTCGGGCAGCACCACCGTGCGGGCCGGGTTGAGTATCTTGGCGCTCTCCGCCATGAAGCGGACCCCGCAGAAGACGATGACCGCCGCCTCGGTCTCTGCCGCCTGCACCGACAGCTGCAGGGAGTCACCCACGAAGTCGGCCAGGTCCTGGATTTCCGGGGGCTGGTAGAAGTGGGCCAGGACCACGGCGTTCAGCTCCCGCCTGCGTTCCTGCACCCGCTGCACCAGTTGCTCGGCGGCCGGCTCCCGCGGCCCGCTCACCCGCCGGTCACCTCGACGATGCGGTTGTGCTGGTTGACGAAGACCAGCGTGGGCTGCCAGGTCCGCGCCTGTTCGTCCGACATCACCGCGTAGGTGATGATGATGATGACGTCCTGCGGCTGCACCTTGCGCGCCGCCGCCCCGTTGAGGCAGATGACACCGGAGCCGGGTTCGCCCTCGATGACGTAGGTCTCGAAGCGCTCCCCGTTGTTATTGTTGACCACCTGTACCTTCTCGTGGGGAAGGATGTTGGCCGCGTCCATCAGCACCCTGTCGATGGTGATGCTCCCCTGGTAGTTGAGGTTGGCATCGGTCACGACGGCACGGTGGATTTTCGATTTCAGCATAGTGCGGAACACCGTCTACACCTCCAGCAACAGGTTGTCGATGAGGCGCGTCGTCCCCACGCGCACCGCGAGCGCCAGCAGCACCCTGCCCTGGACGGTGTCCAGGTCGGAGAGGTCATCCCCGTTGCAGATCTGCACGTAGTCGATGCTGGTGAAGGGGGCGGCCTGGATGTGATCGATCATCGCCTGGCGGATGACCCCCGGGTCGCGCTCGCCCTGCTCGATCATCGCCCGCCCCAGCTCCAGCGCCTGGGAGAGCGTCAGCGCCGAGGGACGCTCCTCCGGCTTGAGGTACACGTTGCGCGAACT
>JARYMO010000122.1 GCA_029907055.1 Syntrophomonadaceae bacterium
GCTGCTCAAGGAGACCTGCATGGACCTGGTGATGGCCATGGTGCGCTACGACGTTCGCGGCGTCACCCGGGCCCTGCTGCAGATCGGCATCGCCACCGAGCACGTCAACCGCGAGGAGTTCCGCCGCGACGTGTCGCGCCTGCAGCAGAAGTACTACGGCATGCCGCTGTCCCAGATCGAGATGGGGCAGGCGCTGGGCGAGCTGGTGCAGCTGTCCTTCAAGTACTCGGTGCGGGTGCCGCCCGAGCTCTCCCTCATCGTCAAGATGCTGATGACCATGGAGGGGCTCATCATCCAGCTCAACCCCGAGCTCAGCATCGTGGACATTGCCGAGCCCTTCGGCCGCGAGATCCTGCGCAGCCGCATGAGTGTCAGGAAGATGGGGCAGGGCATCTGGGAGATGGTGCTGGACCACTACCACGCCGCCCGCAACCTGCCGCGGGAGATGGAGTCGGTGATGAGCCTGCTGGAGGAGGGCGAGCTGAAGATCAAGATGGAGCACGTCAACCTGCGCCGCATGGCCAGCACCATCGACGTCATCACCAACCGCATCGTGCTGGCCATCATCATTGCCTCCATTATCATGGGCGCCTCCATGCTGGTCTCCTCCAGCCGCGAGACCTTCGTGCCCGGGGTGCCGCTGGTGCAGATCGGCCTCGGCGTCGGGGTGGTGCTGGGGCTCTTCCTGGCCTACTCCATCATCCGCAGCGGCCGCTACTGAGCCGCGAAGGAGGCTTGCGCAATTTTTCCCCTGCCGGGGCCGTCCCCGGGAGTCGAGGGGCATGGTATAGTGGAAGTAGAAACAAGTTGTCCAGCGCAGCTACACCGGTCAGACCCCTGGAGTCGCATCTCAGTAACGGTTGGGGATGCAATGAAGTGTAGCCAGCAACGTGGGCACCTCGGCTACATCGAGCGAGTGGTGCAACCGGCCTCACCGGAAGAGGCCGGTTGCTGGCGTTCAGGGGGGTAGCTGCCCAGAGGAAAGGGGTGATGGGGCGGCCGTGGAGGAAGAACGCAAGGCAAGGACGGCAGCTGACGTGACAACGCCCCGGGAAGCGGAGGGATTCGGGTAGCCTGGCACATCCCCTCCGCCCGGGGCAACGGAAAGGGGGGAATGAGAGATGTACACGCGACGAATGCGCAAGCTCAGTTCAGTGGCCCTGGCCATGGTGTTCGTCTTCGTCTTCATGGTCGGCGCGGCGTGGGGCGTCGGATCGCCCGAGCAGTGCCCGGCGGTGGGTGCCGCTGATGCCGCGTACGACGGGGCCGCGTCTGCAGACAGTGGCATGGGAGTGATGACGGCGGCCAACAGCGGGAACGAACACGGGGTGACGCCCCTCACCGGCGCCATCTGGACCACTGACGCGGACTGCAACGAAGTCAACGAGAACGTGCACTACGCCACCAAGCAGGACGTCTACCTCAACGGGGGACCCAACAACGAGCACGGGGGGCAGGCCCTGCCTGACGGGTGGTACTGGGTCAAGGTGACCGACCCCAGCGGGCACACGCTGCTGGGCATCAGCGAGGGGCCCGTCGTGGAAGTAAGGGACGGGCGCTTCGTGAGCTGCGTGCAGCTGTGGAGCATCCTGGTCAAGGGCTCGGACGGCTCGCAGGGGTACGACAGCAGCCCCAACAACGGCGACGAGTACAAGGTGTGGATCAGCCCCACCGAGGACTTCGACCAGCACAAGACCGACAACTTCAAGGTGAGGCAGGAAGAGAAGCCGCCGTGCGGCGAGGTGACCGCGACCAAGACCGCCTGTGGAATCTGGTACCGGGGCATTGACTACGACTGGACGGTTGACAAGGTGGTTGAGCCCACTGCTGTCACGGTGAAGAAGGGGCAGAAGGCCACCGTCACCTACACCATCACCGCCACGCGCGGGGAACCGCAGCAGGAGGACGAGGCGTGGGTGACCGGCCAGGTGTGCGTCAACAACGGGCTGGGCGTAGCCATCACGGTAGTCCAGGTCCATGACTGGGTGGAGTTCTACAAGGAGGGCGCATGGCACCCGATTGAAGGAGCCAGCGCCACCTGGGAAGTGAACAAAGAAGTCGGCGCCAAGACATCGGAAACCGTCATCGATGAGTACCAGATTCCCTTCGCGCCACAGGACGGGGCAGAAAAGTACCGCAACCTGGCTGAAGTGACCTGCGAGGTGATTGATGACGGCGACGGAAACGATGGATGCCCGTGCTGCGACGGCTGCGAGTGCCGGGTGAATGTCAGTTGCGCATGCTGCGAGCCTGAGCCGGGCTGCCCGGCGGAAGGCGGGGTCATCAGGGTTGAGCCGGTGGAGTTCGAACTTGACATCGATACCGACACCACCGATGCGACTGCCACGCTGACCGACGCCATCCATGCGCCGGCGGGGTTCAGCTACACCGTGATTGACACCGGCGACGGCACTGGTCCCTGGTTCTTCGAAGGCAGCGGCAGCATCAGCTTCGACCTCGAGATCACCAACGACAACGTCGGCTGTGGTCAGCACCTGGACCTTGACAACCTCGCCACGCTGACCGAGGACGACTCCCGGACCGAGCGCACCGATCCCGCCCAGGTCCACATCTACACTGGCACCTGTGAGGGCGGCAATGGTGGCGACGGCGGTAACGGTGGAGGAGGTAACGGCGGCGAACCCGGCGGTGGCGGTGGAGGAGAACCGCCCACGGTGGAAACGGTGACCCCGGCGCCCGAGCCGGGACCGGGCCTGCCCCCGCTGGCGGAACTGATCCCCGCCCCGGTGGAAGTGCCCGCGGCACCTGCCCCGGCACTGCCCTTCACCGGCGGTGACCCGGCACTGTGGCTGGCAGCCGGCCTGCTGGTCCTGGGGTTGGGAGCCACCATGCGCAGGCAGTAGCGCCCAGCCCTGACGCGCGAGGGGCGACGGCGCACCGAGAAACGAACCGGGCGATGCAGCAGGAATAGAGCAACAGTCACCAGGGCGGCCCGCCAGGGCCGCCTTTCAGTGTGCCCTGGGGTCTGATCTGCAAAATGGTTCCAGAGGATACTTCTCACGCGAAGGGCCGAATGCTATCATGGGTTCAAATAGCCGTGCTGTGATCCGTTGAAGCGCACACAGCATTCAACCAATCCACAGGACACTGCGTGAGGAAGCGAGGAAGTGCGGCCCGTACCTGGGCACTTGGGCCGCATGGAGCGAGTAGTGCAACCGACCTCGGGATCGAGGCCGGTTGTTTTCTTTTGTGCAGCCAGAGGCGGGCGAGGGAGGTGATAGACCAACGGCGGGCGGCCCGGTTGCCCGCGGTGCGGGGACGGAGGCCGGGACGCGTGTGTCGTTGGGCTTTGCCTATAGCACCTACTGAAAACTGCGAGGAAAGGAGGGAAAGAGATGAAGATGCAACGAATGCAGCACCGGCCGGTGCTGGTAGTACTGCTGACCCTGGCGTTCCTGCTGTCTGCCATGACTCCGGTGGCGCTTGCCGATCGGCCGCAGTGTCTGGGAACGTCATTGCAGGTGGACATTACCGCCGCGGTGGTCGCGGAAGGTGTTCAGGACTATGACTGGAATCTCACCAAGTCAGTAAAACCAGAATCCCTGCTCCTGGGGCCGGGTGCCTCGGGGGAAGTCACGTACACCATCGTGGCGGAGCGTCTGGCGCAAGATCCAGAGATTACCTACACCGTCAGCGGGACCATCACGGTGGAGATGACGGGTGACTATCCGACCACGGGGTTCCAGGTGACGCCGTACCTGGCCCGGCACGTCGGGGGCAATGATTACGAGGAGGTTCCTGGCACCCGCTCGGCTAACCTGGCGGACGGGGAGATGAGCCCCGATGACTCGCCGCTGGCATTCGAATACACTTTGGACATCCCACCTGGGGCTATCGACCCCGACGAGGATTACAAGGTGTTCGCGGGGGTGTCTATCACCAATCACCCCAACGACTGCCCTAAGCCCCACTTGTTCCCGGCGAAAGCGGACGTCGATTTTCCAGACGAACCGCCCATCGTCACAGAAACGGACGCCACCGCCACTCTCGAAGATGCCGTAGACCTCAGCAATGCTGACGGCTTGGCCTACGCGACGGGACAGGAGTGGCCGGTCACCCTCACCGACAGCCAGACCATCACCTACACGGCAACCATCACGAATGAGGGTGCAGAATGTGGCCAGAACGGGCTGGAGGTTACCAACACCGCCACGCTGACACCGTCGGACAGCGCTGCCCTCACGGCCAGTGCCACGGTGTCCGTGACGACGCCGGCCTGCGAGGGCGTGGTCTCGGTGAGCAAGACCGCCGAGGGGTACTGCCGCCGTTCCGTCGAGTACGACTGGACGGTCACCAAGAAGGTCAGCGACACCAGCCTCACGCTGAAAGCGGGCGAGTCCAAGCAGGTGACGTACACGGTTACGGTCACGCCAGAGAAGGTGAAGGACGAGGTCAGTGCTGGCGTCAAAGGGACCATCACCGTGACGAACGACACAGATGCCCCTATCACGCTGACTGGCTATCACGACTGGGTTGAGTACCTGGACGGCGAGGACTGGACAGAGGTGCCCAACGCCGGGGATACGCAGACCATGTCCCAGACCGTGCCCGCAGGCGGCTTCCTTGACATCCCCTATGACCTTCCCTTCACTCCGGTCGAAGGGGCCCAGGGGTACCGGAACTGTGTCGAGGTTGCCTTCCAGCCGGCGGTGGTCGTCGCTGCGGCGGATTTCAGCGCGCCGAAGGTGAGCGCCGAAAGGGAGTTCACCCTGACCTGCCAGGAATCCGTTGAGGACGAAACTGCCAGCATCGCGGATGTTGCCACTTGGCCCACGGGGTTCTCTTACCAGCTGGACGACGAGTTCCCCACGGAGTTTGACGCCACTGAGTCCGAAGGGCCTTGGACACTCACCTACAAGGCGACCCTCACCAACGAATCGGTGGTGTGCGGACAGGATGTCGAGGTAAAGAACACGGTGACGCTGACGGAAGGTGACAGCGAGGACACTGACCAGGACGATGCCACGGTAGCCGTCTACACGGGGAACTGCAACGATCCTTCCACTAAGCGCCCCGGAATCAAGGTCACCAAAGACGTGGACGACCACACCCTGAGAGTGGGGCAGACGGCGCACTACACCTACGTGGTGGAAAACACG
>JARYMO010000123.1 GCA_029907055.1 Syntrophomonadaceae bacterium
GGAATGATCCACCCCAACATGGCCACCATGTTGGCCTTCCTGACCACCGATGCCAACATCAGCCTCGAGTGCCTGAACCGCGCCCTGCGGGAGTCGGTGAACCTGTCCTTCAACATGATCAGCGTGGACCGCGATACTTCCACCAACGACTGTGTGGTCATCATAGCCAACGGCCTGGCCGGACACCCGCAGATCGAGGACCCCGACTCGCCCGAGTACCGGCTGTTCCGCCAGGCACTGGACCACGTGAACGTGACGCTGGCCAAGAAGATCGCCCGCGACGGGGAAGGCGCCACCCGTCTCATCGAGGTGGAGGTGCTGGGAGCCCACGACCAGCAGGCGGCGCGGCTGGTGGCCCGCGCGGTGACCGCCTCCAACCTCTTCAAGGCCGCCGTCTTCGGCGAGGACGCCAACTGGGGGCGCATCATCTGCGCCGCCGGCTACTCGGGGGCCGACTTCGATCCCGCACGGGTCGACATTTTCCTGGGACCGGTACAGGTGGCCAGGGCCGGCATGGGGGTGGAGTTCGACGAGGATGCGGCGCGGGCAGCGCTGAGGCAGGACACGGTGAAGGTGCGGCTGCAGCTCAACCAGGGCCAGGGCAGGGCGGTGGCCTGGGGATGCGACCTGACCCACGCCTACATCGACATCAACGCCGCCTACCGCAGTTGAGCCGGGCGGGCGAGGAGGGATTCGGATGCCTACTCCGTGCGAAAAAGCTGCTATACTGGTGGAAGCACTCCCCTACATCAAGGAGTTCTGGGGCAAGACCATCGTGGTCAAGTACGGCGGCAGCGCCATGAGCGACGAGAACCTGCGGCGGGCCGTCATGCAGGACCTGGTGCTGATGCGCTACGTGGGCATGCGGCCCATCGTGGTGCACGGTGGGGGGCCGGATATCAACCGCATGATCGACCGCCTGGGCATGGACACCCGCTTCGTCAAGGGGCTGCGGGTCACCGATGCCTCCACCATGGAAGTGGTGGAGATGGTGCTGGTGGGGAAGGTCAACAAGGCCATCGTGGCTGGTATCAACGAGATCGGCGGCATGGCGGTGGGGTTGTCGGGGAAAGACGGCCAGCTGCTGCGGGCGGAACCCATTCCCGGCAAGGAGGAGCTGGGCCTGGTGGGCAGGGTGCGGGAGGTCAACGTGGAGCTGGTGGCCAGCCTGGCCGAACACGGCTACATACCGGTCATCGCCCCCATCGGCATCGGTGACGACCAGCAGAGCTACAACATCAACGCCGACCACGTGGCGGGGGCAGTGGCGGCGGCCATGCAGGCGGACAAGATGGTGCTGCTGACCGACGTGCCCGGCATCCTGGCCGACCCCCAGGACCCGACCTCCAGGATATCGCGGCTGCGCGTATCGGAGGTCGACGACTACATCGAGTGCGGGATTATCAGCGGGGGCATGATCCCCAAGGTGGAATGCTGCGTGGAGGCGGTGCAGGGAGGGGTGCGGCGCACGCACATCATCGACGGCCGGGTGCCGCATTCCATCCTGCTGGAGGTATTCACCGACGAAGGCATCGGCAGCATGGTGGTGAGGGGGTAAAGAGGCGGATGGACAACCAGCAGATCATGGCCGTGGGCAGCCAGTACCTGATGAACACCTATGCGCGGTTCCCGTTGGCCCTGGTGCGGGGCCGGGGCAGCCGGGTATGGGATGCCGACGGCAACGAGTACGTGGACATGGTGGCCGGCATCGCCGTGTGCGCGCTGGGGCATGCGCACCCGGCCCTGGTGAGGGCGCTGGAGGAGCAGGCGCACAGGCTCTGGCACTGCTCCAACCTGTACTGGATCAAGCCCCAGGTCGAGCTGGCCGCCCGCCTCTGCCGCCACTCCGGACTGGCCAGGGCGTTCTTCGCCAACAGCGGAGCGGAGGCCAACGAGGCGGCCATCAAGCTGGTGCGCAAGTACTGGCACCTCAAGGGGCGCCCGGCCTGCGACATCGTGGTCTTCCGCAACTCCTTCCACGGGCGCACGCTGGCGGCGCTTTCCGCCACCGGGCAGGAGAAGTACCAGCAGGGGTTCGCGCCGCTGGTGCCAGGTTTCGCCTTCGCGGAGTTCAATGACCTGGAGTCGGTGGAGAAGGCAGTGGGCCCGCATACCGGGGCGGTGATGGTGGAGCCGGTACAGGGGGAAGGCGGGGTGCGTCCGGCAGACCCGGCCTTCATGCGCGGACTGGCCGACCTGTGCCGCCGGCAGGGGCTGCTGCTGGTGCTGGACGAGGTGCAGACCGGAATGGGGCGTACCGGCAAGATGTTCGCCTTCCAGAACTTCGGGGTGGAACCCGATGTAGTGACGCTGGCCAAGGGGCTGGGCGGCGGCTTCCCGGTAGGGGCCATGCTGGCACGCGGGGAGGTGGCGGAGGCGTTTGCGCCGGGAGATCACGCCTCCACCTTCGGGGGCAATCCCCTGGCCTGCGCGGTGGCCTGCGAGGTCGTTGACCAGGTGGCGAGCTACGACGTGTGCTTCAACGTCACCGAAGCCAGTTTCTACCTGCGCGGGCTGCTGGAAGACATCGCGCGCCGGCGCAGCGACGTGGTGGAGGTGCGCGGGATGGGGCTGCTGCTGGGGGTGGAGTTCACCCGCGAGGTGAAGCCACTGGTGGAGCGGTGCCGGCAGCATGGGTTGCTGGTCATCGGGGCCGGGGAGCGGGTGTTGCGCATGGTCCCGGCCTTGACCATCGGCCGCGACGACATCGATGCCGCCGTGGCGATACTGAAACGGGCCCTGGACGAGTGGGGACAGCAGTGAGAGCGGGGACTGCCCCGCTGCGTGTGCCAGCCGTGCCGGGGGCACGCTAGGGGCGCGGGAACCAGGAGGAGGTGCCAGACAATGACCTCGGTGAAGCTCAATCCGGAGTTCAAGGGCCGGGACTTCCTGGCCATCAGTGACTACAGCCCGGGCGAGGTGCAGGAGATCCTGGACCTGGCCCTGCACCTGAAGCGGCTGCAGGCGCAGGGGGTGCCCCACCCGCTGCTGGCGGGCAAGACTCTGGGCATGATTTTTCAGAAACCTTCCACGCGCACGCGGGTGTCGTTCGAGGTGGGCATTTTCCAGCTGGGGGGGTACGGGCTGTTCCTGAGCCCCAACGACCTGCAGATAGGACGGGGGGAGACCATCAAGGACACCGCGCTGACCCTCTCCCGCTACCTGGACGGTATCATGATCCGCACCTTTTCCCACGATGAGGTGCTGGAGCTGGCCCACTACGCCAGCATCCCGGTCATCAACGGGTTGACCGACCTGCTGCACCCCTGCCAGGTGATGGGAGACCTGCAGACCATCCTGGAGCACAAGGGCCGGTTGCGGGGGCTCAAGTGCGCGTTCATCGGCGACGGCAACAACGTCTGCCATTCCCTGCTGGCGGGAGGGGCCAAGGTGGGGATGGACGTGGTGGTCGCCTGTCCGGCCGGCTTCGAACCCCGGGCCGAGCTGCTGGCGCGGGCGCGCCAGGACGCCCTGGCCACCGGGGCCCGCTTGTGGGTGGTCCAGGACCCGCGGGAAGCGGTGGAGGGGGCCGACGTCATCTACACCGACGTGTGGGCCAGCATGGGGCAGGAAAGGGAAGCCGAGGAGAAAGAGCGCCACTTCGCGCGCTACCAGGTGAACGCGACGCTGGTGGCCGCAGCCGACGATGACGTGATCGTGATGCACTGCCTGCCGGCCAAGCGGGGGCGGGAGATCACCGACGAGGTCATGGACGGCCCGCACTCGGTGGTGTTTGACCAGGCGGAGAACCGGCTGCACGCACAGAAGGCCATCATGGCCCTGCTGATGCAGTAGGGGCCGGGACGGGAGTCCGCCATGGCAGCAGACTGGCAACTGGACACCGCGTCCATCGACGACATCCCGGCACTGCTGCGACTGTGGCGCGAGGTGCCGGGCATCGGCCTGGGGAGGGGTGACGACCCCCCTTCGCTGCAGCGGTTCCTGGAGCGGAACGCTGCCACCTGCCTGGTAGTGCGTTCCGGCAGCGCGGTGCGCGCCGGGGTGCTGGGAGGGTTCGACGGCCGCCGGGGGTTCATCTACCACCTGGCGGTGCACCCGGACTGGCAGGGCCGGGGGCTGGGCCGCGCGCTGGTAGAGGAGGTGACCGCCCGCCTGTGGCGGCTGGGGGCGCAGAAGGTGCACCTCTTCGTCTATCCCGACAACCTGGCCGCCCGGCGCTTCTACCGGCGCCTGGGCTGGGTGGAGCGGGGGGACATCGTGGTGGTGAGCTGGGACGGCCGCAATGCCGGGTCGGACGGCGGTCCGGGGCGGACCGCGGGGCCGGCCGAGGGGCAGAACAGGTAAAACGACGAGCCGAGGAGGGAAACCGGGTGGAGAAAGTAGTACTGGCCTATTCCGGGGGCCTGGACACCTCAATCATCATTCATTGGCTGAAAGAGACCTACGGCTACGAGGTCATCGCCATGTGCGCCGACCTGGGGCAGGAAGAGGAGCTGGCCGGCCTGGAGGAAAAGGCGCTGCGCTCCGGGGCCAGCAAGCTGTACGTGGAAGACCTGCGGGAGGAATTCGCCCGCGACTTCATCTTCCCGGTGCTGCGCTCGGGAGCCATCTACGAGGGGAAGTACCTGCTGGGGACCTCCTTCGCCCGTCCGCTCATTGCCCGGCGGCTGGTGGAGATCGCCGAGCGCGAGGGGGCAGTGGCGGTCGCGCACGGAGCCACCGGCAAGGGCAATGACCAGGTGCGCTTCGAACTGACCGTGCAGGCGCTGAACCCGGCGCTGCGGGTGGTGGCACCCTGGCGGGAGTGGCACATCCGGTCTCGCGAGGATGCCATCGACTACGCCCGCCAGCACGACATCCCCATCCCGGTGACCAAGGAGAACATCTACAGCCGCGACCGCAACCTGTGGCACCTGTCCCACGAGGGGGGAGAGCTCGAGGACCCCATGCAGGAACCGCGCAGCGAGATGCTGCTGCTGACCGTGCTCCCCGAGCAGGCGCCCGACCACCCCACCTACCTGGAGGTCGAGTTCGAGCAGGGGGTTCCGGTGGCGGTTGACGGGCGTCGCCTGGACCCGGTGCCCCTCATCCAGCACCTTAACGCCGTGGCGGGTGCCAACGGGGTGGGGGTGGTGAGCCTGGTGGAGAACCGCCT